>JAZADA010000326.1:0-9997 GCA_036124135.1 Planctomycetota bacterium
CAAAAAATGCAGATCTTTGATTTGTTGGGATTCTCGCAAACACGAACCGGACCGGATATCGAAATGGGAGATAACCCGCAGACGACGCTCTGGAGAAGTCGCAAATTCTAGTATTCGTGAACAGGTAATGCCAGCGCCAGGTGTATAGAAATAGAATGCAATAAGACACTTGCTGGTGAGGCATGACAGGTTGTAGTCGGCTATAATGAACCTGGTTGTTAACCTGGATTGGAAACAAGTCTCATGCCACACTCGCCACTGGTCCCGTTGGTTACGTTACACGATGCCCGCGGGCGTATAGTTTTTGCCGAGCCCTTGATGTATCACTCGCCCGCCGAGATTATCTATAGCTGTCCCTGGGATTGGGTCTCGACGGAGAAAGAAAATGCGCTGATCCGTAACGCTTTTCAACGGGTCGTCTTTGACCGCGAGCCGGTAACGATCACAACCAACCTGGAATTTAATGGCGAGAAGCATGTCTATGAATGTCGTGCCGTCCCGGTAGATACGGATGACGTCGTTGCCATGATTACCTCGGTACCCGTTGTCACGGATGACAGTTCGATGTTAACCGATCGTGAGGTGGAATGCCTGCGGCACCTGATTTCCGGAAAACGCACCGATAGCATCAGCGAGTCCATGGGCATCAAGGTGACTACCGTGAATACGTACAAGCAGCGATTGAAGGAAAAGCTGGGAGTCGATTCGCTGGCTGGCCTGATTGCCTGGGGTTGCAAACATCTACGGTAAATCGGCCTGGCCAACCATTCACGAATGGGGTGAAACGTTCCGCCAGCAGTACGTGAAGACTAGGGCACCTTGTTGTCGGCTGATGACGACTCGGATCGGCCCGTGTGCCGGGCGTTGCCACCCCGCATGGGCCAGGGAGATGCCTGGGGGCCAGGCCCCGTACCCGCGATGGCATTGACCGTCGAGCCAGCCCCGATGTAGACCGTGCCATCCCTGGAGAGTGCGCTGGAGGAAGTGATAAAGCCAGGCGATTCCAGTTTCCACTTGGCTTTTCCTGTCTGGCCGTCGAGGGCCACGAAGGTCTTGTCCCAGGTACCGAAATAGATCGTTCCGTCCTGGGCGATGGCCGGAGAAGAACTGATGAACGCCCGTGATCGAAAGGACCATTTCTGCTCACCTGTCTGTCCATCCAGGGCATACATTTTCTTGTCGAACGATCCGATGTAAATGGTTCCGTCGCTCGCGATGGTCGGGGAACAGGTGATTTGATGCCTGGTCTTGAATTCCCACTGCAAGTCACCGGTCTGGCCGTCCAGTGCATAGACCTTGTTGTCTGCAGATCCCAGGTAGATCGTGCCGTCGGAACCGATCGCGGGAGAGGAGTTCACGAATTCCCCGGTAGCGAATTCCCACAGTAGTTCTCCGTTTTGTCCATCGAGCGCGTAGACCTTGGAGTCACGAGAGCCGATGTAGACCGTTCCGTTCATCCCGATGGTGGGTGACGAGTAGACTTCCCCGCCGGTTTCGAAGTCCCAGAGTTTCTTTCCGGAATCACCGGCGATCGCATAGACCTTCTTGTCCAGCGAGCCGATGTAGATGGTGCCGTCCTTGGCAATGGAAGCCGAGGAAGTGATATCGCCCCCGGTTTTAAAGGTCCACCTGGAAGTGCCCGTGGTTGCGTCCAGGGCATAAACGTTTCCATCACCGGATCCAATGTAGATCGTTCCATCAGGACCGATCGCGGGTGAGCCACTCACGTCACTCCCGGTCTGGTACTTCCACTTTGTTTTGCCGGTCTTTCCGTCAAGTGCGTAAAGATGACGGTCCTCCGATCCGACGTAAATGGTGCCATCGGTGCCGATCGCCGGTGAAGAGTTAACGTAACCGCCTGTCTCGAAGGTCCAGATGATATCGCCTGGTTCGATGACCCTGTTGGCAAAGAAATTCCACCAGGCCAGGAAGCCTATCATGCCGCCAATGACGGCCAGGGCAGCAAGTCGTTTTCCTGCCGAGCGGGGTCGATGCTCCACCGGTGGGTCCGTAACGTCCGCTGGATCTGCCTGTGGTGGCTGGTCGGATGGGAGAGAAGTCATGTGGTAGATTCTAACAGAACAACGGAAAAAGAAACTACCAGGATTAACAGCACGGATAGAGGGAATTAGGTCTTTCAGTTTTATCGTGGCCTTTGATTTTGATCGATAAGTTCTGCTCGCTCCGCACGATTTTCGAGTCGTGGGAAAATCTACCGCGACACGAAAAAGCCAGGGCGAGTTGCGGCAAATTAGGTTAAGATAAAGACCTTCGAATCGACAGCCGATGATGAGGACGGATACCGAAACACCGTTGCCGCAACGCTATCAAGGAAACAGTCATGACCAAGAGCCTGGATCGACGTTTTTTTCTCAAGGGCGCTGGCGTTGCAATTGCCTTGCCGATGCTTGAGGCGATGGTGCCCGAGGGGCGCGCGGCTACGATCGCCGCCCGGCCGGTGAAACGGTTTGTCTGCCTGTCCAATAATTATGGTATCTACAAGAAAACCTTTTTCCCCGCCGTCGACCAGGTGGGTGCCAGTTACACGATGCCCGAGACGTTGAAACCGCTCGAAAAACATCGGCGGGATTTCACGGTCTTCTCGAACCTCGATCATGGTAATACGATTGGGCACCAGGGCGTGCCGGTGTTGTTGAGCGGGGTGCGACCTCACCTGGCAGTTCACTATCCAGAGGGAAACATCAGCGTTGATCAGAAGATCGCCGAGTTCGTTGGTGCTGAGACACGCTTCCCCTCGATGACGGTAAAGGTCAACGAATCTAACTTCGTTAGTTTCACACGCACGGGAGTGCAGGTGCCAGCGATTGATTTGCGAGGTATGTACCGGGCATTGTTCCTGGCTGATCCACAGGACAAGAAAGCAACGGCGGCGGAACGACTCAAACGACACAACAGCATCCTGGATGTCGTGCTGGAAAAGGCGAAGGACGTTAACAAGGGACTGGGTAAACGGGATCAACGCAAGTTCGCCGAGTATTTTGAAGCGGTGCGTACGCTGGAAAAGAAAATTGCTCAACAGGAGCCGTGGCTGGATCGTCCCAAGCCCCAGACGGATCTTCCGGAACCCGCCCAGGGAAAAGGGACCGAGGCTGACCTGAAGGCCATGGTCGAATTGATCGCGCTGGCCATCCAGACCGATTCCACGCGTGCCATTACGCTCTCCTCCGGTTTCGTGAATGGCGATTTCGGACTCCAGGGTGGTTACCATGGTTTTTCGCATCACGGAGAACGCCCGGATCACGTTGCTGCCCTGCAACGAATCGAACGGAACAAGATCACCCAGATGTCACACCTGATCGATTTGCTGAAGGCACAGGAAGATGTAATCAATGGCGGTACGCTTCTTGATCACACGTCGATCCTTTTTGGATGCGGTATGGCAACCGGACCGCATTCGACCAGGAACCTCCCGCTGCTGTTGGCCGGTGGTGGTTTCAAACATGGTGAACACAAGGTTTATCCGGAACAGGACTCGGCCCGCGTGCCTGCTGCGAACCTGTTGCTGTCGATCCTGCACAATCATGGGGTCCAGGCGGATCGCTTTGGTACCAGCACGGGTACCTTGCCGGGGCTCGAGTGGAGCCAGTCCTGATGGTTCGTCTGTTGCTTACCAGTGTGCTGATTGTCATTCCCGCTGTTCTTTTCGGGGCGGAGTCTCCCCTCGAGACGTTACGTCCTTTTCTCAAGCAACATTGCTACCAGTGTCACGGTGCCAAGAAACAGGAAAATGATAAGCGGTTCGACTCGCTTGGCACGGAACTTTCCAAGGTTGAAACGCTCGTTGCCTGGCAGGGAATCCTGGACCAGTTAAACCTGGGCGAGATGCCTCCCGAGGACAGCCCTCAGCCCGCTGAAAAGGAAACCTCCCGGGTTATCGAACTGCTGACCGGGCAGCTCAGGGAGGCCTATGCCCGGCAGCGGAGTACCGGTGCCCAGACGGTGGCCCGCCGATTAAACCGCTTTGAACTACGCAACACGATCCGTGATTTACTTTATATCAAGGATCCTGAATTGCGTATCGGCAATGTTGCCAGGTTGGTTGATAACAACGGGAATGGACGTGTCGAGAATACCAGCACCGATCCGTTTCGAGCTTTTCCTGGTGATGAAGAAGAAGATGGTTTCGACAATATTGGCGATCGACTGGTGATGTCCGATTTCCTCTTGAAGCTGATGTTCGATGCAGCCGAGGAAAGCCTGGCATTGGCCACGGAAACCGGTCCGCGACCGAAGGTCGAGACGCGGCATTTTTCCGGGCATGTTCAAAAGCAGGTGCGTGGAGACCTGGAACGGTTTGCGCGGGAACTGAACCCGGACTTCGATGCTTACTATCGTCGCGAGACGATCACGCCTGATGCGATACGTGGAGGCGTGGGGGTCTCGGCCCGCTACCGTATTACGATCGAGGTCTCGGGGCATAATCAAAAGCATCCCTGGGGTGAGATGATCAAGGCCAACCAGGATGACCCGTTGCGATTGAACCTGCGGCTCTTCAAAACGCGGACACGTAATGATCATATTTCACTGAGGCAATTGGATTTACCAGGCGATGGCAAGAAACGGACATTCACGGTGGAGACCTGGATTGATCGCAAATGGTTGCCCCAGTTGACCTGGGAAAATGGTCCCTCAGATCGTGAGGCACGGACGGATATGCTGCTGCAGAAGTACCTGCCAGGATCATTTCGAAAGGCACCAGATCGGAAACAGATCCCGGACAAGAAAGTCTATGACAAGGCTCGTGCTGACTGGTCGCGGGAGATGGCAGTTACTTTGCTCAAGCAATACCAGGGGCCGAGCATTCGCGTTTACAGCATCACGCTGGAGCCGGTGGCAGAGCAGTGGCCACCGAAAAGCCATACCGTGCTCTATGGAACCGGTCCCTTCGAGGAGGGCAGGGTGGAACCGTTATTAAAATCCTTTGCAGAGCGGGCTTTTCGTCGTCCGGTTTCCAACGTGGAAATCCAGCCCTTTGTCGAGTTGGTTCGTTCCAGGATCGACCCTGAACCGGATCCGGTTCCAAGTGTTATCCAGGAACTGGTCTACCGGGCTTACCAGGGGTCGTGGAGCAAGCTTCCCGATTTTTCCATGCTCAAGCCCATGCGACAGGGAAAAGTAGCCGATGGCCTGATGGACCTGCGCCTCTCGGGACTTGCGGAGCATTTTGGAATCGTTTTCGAGGGTCGGTTAAATGCCTTGAAAGCGGGCGATTACGAGTTCACGATGGCCTCGGACGATGGGGCCCAGGTACTTATTGATGGCAAGGCCGTGATCAAGCATGACGGGCTTCACGGAGCATCCACACGGAAGGGGAAGGTCCGTCTGGCGGCAGGTGACCACGGGATTCGCGTGGAGTATTTTGCCTATGGAAAGCCGAACAGCCTGCGGGCCTCCTGGAGTGGACCCGGGTTTCGAGATGCTCCCCTGACAGTTGGTAATGCGACCGCAAAAAAGCCGGTCAACGTTGATGCGAAAACGGCCCAGGCCATCAAGGCCATGCAGGTAGGCTACACGGCCATGCTTTGCTCACCCGATTTTCTGTATCTCAGGGAATCGCCGGGTCGACTTAATGATTTCCAGGTGGCCTCACGCCTGAGTTACTTTCTCTGGTCTTCGATGCCAGACCAGCAACTGCTGGACCTGGCCCGGGCGGGTAAGTTGCGAGATGCGGCCGTGCTAAAGCAGCAAGTGAATCGCATGCTGGATGATCCAAGGATCCATGCCTTCACCCATCATTTCACGGAGCGATGGTTGCGACTGGACAAGATCGCGGACAGCCCCCCGGAACTGAATGGTCCCTTCCGTATCTACTGGGATCGTAAAATGGAACCGCAGATTATCGCACAAACAGGAGCTTACTTCGCGGACCTGTTGCAGACGAATGGTCCCGTCCGGTCGCTGATCGACTCGGATTATACATTCATGAACGAGTCGATCGGGAACGTCTTTTACGGACGCGATGATATCAAGGGTGATTCGTTGCGCAAGGTTGCGACGAGCGATCCACGTCGAGGTGGGATCCTGACACAGCCCAGCGTGATGACGGCCACGGCCAATGGAGTCGATACGTCACCCGTGGTGAGAGGTGTCTGGCTGCTGGAGAATGTCCTGGGGATTCCGCCATCGCCACCGCCGCCCGATGTTGAACCGCTTTCGCCGGACCTTCGCAAGGCAAGGACGATTCGCGAGCAACTGGCGGTGCATCGAGAACAGGCAGCCTGCAATCGTTGTCATCGCAAGATTGATCCGCTGGGATTTGCCTTTGAAAATTTCGATCCCATTGGTCGCTGGCGTGACAGGTATCCAAAGGGTGGTGGAGAGATTGATGCCTCGGCCACGATGACCAATGGAGAACAGGTGGCAGATATCGTGGCTTTCAAGAAAATGCTGCTGGGCCGGGAAAACGACGTGGCCCGCTGTCTTGCCGAGAAATTGCTGGCATACTCCAGCGGTCGCGTACTGGAACCGATCGATCGTGGAGAGGTGAATCGCATCGTGGAGGAAATGAGCTCGCAAGGGTATCGCTTGCGCGACCTGGTTCACCTGGTCGTGCAGAGCGAGGTGTTTTTGACCAAGTAGCAGGGTCCTCTAACGCAGGTCCAAATTGAGGATGGTGGTTCCATGGAACATATCTTTGTCGTTGATAATGTTGACGAGTTGCAAGGCATCATGCCCGGTTCTGCCGAGTATGTTCAGTTGGCCGGACATACTCGCCCCGGTGACGGTGGCGAGGGATTATTTCGCTGGACCGAGGGGCCAGCCGTTGCCAATAACGGTACCGTGATCAGCAGCCGTGAATCCAAGACCGGTTCCTGGCACCGCATGTATTCAGGTGCGGTCAGCGTTCGCTGGTTTGGTGCACGAGGAGATGGTACGGACGTGACCCAGCAGATGCAGGCCGCGATCGATGTGGCGGTTGCCGGTGGTACGGTACTTGTTCCCACGGGTACCTATCGGGTGAAACAACCCTTGAAGCTGCACCAGGGTGTGGCACTCATCGGAGACGGACTTTTGTCCGTGATCCATTACGATGGTCCTCCCGGAACCGGTTGCCTGCAGTCAGATCAACCGACACGAGGCCAGGCATTTCACCTGGCACGTTTCAATATCGAGGTGCATACCGAGGGTGCCTACGGGGTGGATTTGCGGGGGATGAGCTACAGCCGCTTTGACGATTTGCATTTGCACCTGCGGGCAGAAAAAACATCCGGATTTTATGGGCCAGGTAACACGGTATCTCCCTACTACAACCTGTTCACGGCCTGTCACGTGGCAGGTACTGCGAACCTGAAAACCAACGGTTGCACCGGGTTTAACTTTACCTTCGACGAACAGGATCAATACCAGGCAGCGAACTCTAATTCGATCATGGGTGGTCGGATCAGTACCTGCCAGGTTGCTGTGCGTTGCATGGGGACGGGGAACATGTTCTATGGCCAGGTGTTGGAGAGTGATCAAGTAGGCTATGAGTTTGATGTTCCGCCGGGTCGGCTCAAGGATGCGCAGTTGGGGATCAGCAACGATATCATTGGCTGTTACTGTGAATACGTGGCCAAGGTCATCGTGCAAAAACATGCCAGTTGTTACCTGAATGCCCTGCTCACGATGGTGACCGGCTATGAGCAGGTATTCGAGGCAGTGAACACGAAGAATTGTATCGTGATTACCTCGCATGATGGCAGTTTGCCGACATCCCGCAGCATGGTAGATCGCCTGATTGATTTTAAGCAGTTGGTGTCTCCACAGGATCCCTGATGTGCCGGTTGTAATTTGACGATAGTGGGGCTGGATTCGTATACTCAAGAGTTAGCTGGTTGCGAATTCCTGGATGATGAACGGAGGTCACTGGACCATGACGCGATTGATTCTCAGTGTGCTCGTGTTGACAGGTGTCACGGTTACCGAGGCAGCGGAATTTGCTGCGCCGGTTCGCTTGTCCGGTGGAGGACAGGCAGTACGCGTGGAAAGTCCCGGTTATGCGGCACCCTGTTGGGCCGATGTTGATGGTGACGGGAAAAAAGATCTGCTCGTGGGGCAGTTCAATAATGGCAAGATCCGGGTTTACCGAAATCTTGGAGGAAACAAGCTTGCTGCTGGCCAGTGGTTGAAAGCAGAAGGCCAGGTCGCCGAGGTTCCGGGTGTCTGGTGATGCACCAGTTCCACTCCACAGTTCGTGGATCTTAATGGCGATGGTTACCAGGACATTCTTTCCGGTTCGTATTCTCGTTACGAGGGGGGGATGGCAGGTCTTTTCCAGGTGCTCTGGGGAGAATCCGGAGGGCGCTTTAAGAAGGCCGTGGCGTTGACCGGTACCGACCGGCAGCCCCTGTTGGTCCAGACACCGCGGCGCGATCAGCCGGTGCTGACCAGGTTAAAAGAGGGAGATCGTGGTCAATTGGTGGGGGACCTGCAACGGACTCTCAATGACCGTCTGAAACTCTCTCCAGCTCTGGTAATTGATGGGGACTTTGGTCCCAAGACCAAGAAGGAAGTGGTCAAGTTCCAGCAACAGAATAAACTGCCCGCCGATGGCATCGTGGATAAAGCGACGTGGAAAGTAATGGGTTCGCTTGTTACGCAGGGTGAGTACCTGACCGAGAAGATCTGTACCCGTCCGACGGCTGTCGACTGGGATGCGGATGGCGACCTGGACCTGGTGGTCGGTAATTTTGCCGGTAGCTTTTATCTCTTCAAGGGTACCGGTAAGGGAAAATTTCAACCCGCGGCCGAGTTGATCAAGACTGACCAGAACAAGCCCCTGAAAATCGTTGGCGCTCACAGTGATCCTTTCGTGGTGGATTGGGATGGGGATGGTGACCTGGATCTGCTCAGCGGTTCGAGCCAGGGAGGGGTCCAGTGGGCAGAGAATCATGGCGTGGCTGGTCAGAAACGGCCGGTCTTCAAGGGATTCAAGACCCTGATTGCGACGGGCAAATCGGTCGGGACGGGTTCTTTCCTGCGGGAAACAGAACTGGCGGGACCAACACGATCGACACGTATCTGGGTGGATGATGTGAACACCGATGGCAAGCTGGACATTCTCGTTGGGGACAGCGTTTCCCTGAGATCGCCCGCCAAGGGGCTGAGTGAAGAGGAGAGTACCAGGCGAATGGCCAGTTGGCAAAAAGAATTGAACGAGGCGTTGGCCAGGTTGCGTGACAAGAAGCTGGACAAGCAAGCGCAACAGGATGCCAGCAAGCGATACACGGAGCTATATCGTCAGCGCAGTGAGTTCATGACCCAGCAGAGCACGGGATTTGTCTGGCTCTACTTGCAAGAGTAACCGTGGCGGAACGCGTATCTTTTGCCGAGACAGGGCCATGAGTATTTCGTAATGACGAAATATTACTGGCCTAGTTGAGCTGATCCTTGGTTTTGCCGCCGTTCTGGCGAAGCAGTTCGGCAACCTGCGGGCGTCCTGCCTTGACCTCGTTTGCATCCACCTTGATTTGCAGGATCGTTCCCACGAACTGGACGATTCCCTGGATCTGGGCATTCCATTCCGCAGCTGCGGAGTCCAGGGGTGTTTCTCCCATCGCATTCTTAAGGTTTAGGTTGGCCTTGTTCTCGAGCAGCAGTTTGACGATGTCAACGCGACCAAGGAACGAGGCACCGTGCAGGGGAACACTGCCGTCCTTGTTCTTGGCATTCACTTCACCACCCTTGCTGATAATCAGCTTGGCCGCTTCCACGTGTCCTCCCATACTTGCCAGGGCAAGTGGGGTAAGACCCATGCGGGCATCCTGGGCATTGAGGTCCGCTTTCTTGGAGATATGCTGGTTGAGAGCGGCGATGTTTCCTGTTTTGGCTGCTGTCCAGAGGTCACCCTGCGCTGCTCCACCCGGCCTCGGTCCTCCCGGTCGACGAGGGAGATCACTGGCTGATTTACCGCCTTTGCTGGAGAGGAACTCAGCTACTTTCGGTCGGCCGGTTTTCATAGCTGCTTCATCGATCGTGATTCCCAGGAGTTCGTTGA
>JAZADA010000327.1:0-10074 GCA_036124135.1 Planctomycetota bacterium
GCGGCTCCAGCGTTTCGTCAATCTTTTTCTCGATGGCGACCAGGTCGGTTTTCGTGGCTTGCTTGATGAGGGGGGCGATGGTCGAACGCAGGCAGAAGTAGACAGGCATGTTGCGGTACTTGCTGTCGACACCGGCTCCCGTGAAGGGCAGTAGTGAATCCCCGTCGCCCTTCAGCGCAGCGCCAAGATTCTGGATATTGTCGGCCTGGCCCTGGATTTCCTCGCGGTACTTGGCCTGTTGTTTTTCGTCCGGTTCTTCAATCTTGGCATGAGCCTGGTGTGTCGCCACGAGTTTTTCGACCGCCCGGTCCCAGGATCGCTGCCGGGCCTGCTGGTTGCGAGAGAGCTCCTGGTGATCGTTGATCAGGATCACTGCCGCGGCACCATGCTGAAAGGCATTGGAGACCTTGGTGACAAAGAGCGCGTGGCGAGAGGGGTTGGTGCCGTCAAACAGGCTGTGCGGGTTGTTTTGCTGCGGTTCCTTGCGAAGGATGATCACGACCTTGCCCTTGACGTCCAGGCCGGCGTAATCGTCATACTTGAGCTTCGGGGCCGTGATGCCATATCCGACAAAGACGAGCGGGGCCGAGATCTTCGCGGAACCGCCAATGGCCAGCGGGGTAAAGTGCTTGGCCAGGCCCAGCGTGGTGGCGTCGCTTCCCTTCTGCTGAAGGGCCAGTTGATTTTCCTTCGCAGGCCCCATTTCTGATTTAATAACCAGGCTGAATTCCTGGTAGGGCTTGCCGGCGTAAAGGTCCGTTTTGAGCCCGAGCTTGGAGAATTCCTTGGCAATGTAATCGGCGGCCATGTCCAGGCCCTTGGTGCCAACCCCCCGCCCTTCCCGCTCGTCGTCCGCCAGGTACTGGACGCTGTTTGCCAGGCGTTGCTGGGAGGGCGTGAGTTTCTTTTTCTCAGCGGCCGAGCTGACTGCCGCGTACCAGCAGCACAGCCAGCTAACGATCGTGGCCATGGTGAACAGCCAGGGGCGTGGGTGGCCAGCTGAAAACCATCGGTCAGTACGTTGGGATGGGGTGGTGCAAGTTCGTGTCGTGTCGAGCGTCTTGAACATGGGTTTTGATTTACCTGTTGTAGGAAATAAGGAGGATCCATCGGCGGCCAGTGAACGTCACGCAGTCAACCGTGGTCCACACCAGCGGCTGTTGCAGCTGGTGGACATTCAATAATTGATTTTCGTGCCATTTAACGTGGAGTCAAGAGTTCTCCGGTCGCCGTGACGGGATATTTGCAACCTCGACGGGTTTGGTGGCGGGGTGAGAATGCAGTGACGGGTGGGTAAAGCGTTCCGGTTTATAGGTTTTTGCGTTGGTTGGTGCCGCCGGGGGACGGCAGTTGGCGACCTTCGGCCCTACCATTAGCCCGGGGGGCGGCGTACAATCGTTGTCAAACGCCAGCGGGGTAAGTTGGGCTTTAACGGCCACTTGTGGCACCCCTTGCGGCTTCCGTGAGACGTGGGATTCCATGGGAGCGGAGACGACCAGGAAACGACGTTGTTTATCCTCGCCAGGGTGGACGGCGGGAGGCAATCGATGGCTTCGTTGTTTGTGATCCAGGGGCACGACCGAGGCCGCCGGTATGAGCTGGAAGACGACCTGGTGACGCTTGGGCGAGAAGGTTTTAATCGCATCCAGTTGCATGATACGGAAGCGTCCCGGCGGCATGTTGAACTGCACCGCACCGAAGGCTCCTATCGCCTGGTCGACCTGGGTAGCTCAAATTGTACGTTTGTTAACAACAACCAGGTCCAGGAACATCTGCTGGTGAACGGTGATCGCGTGGAGATCGGTTGCACCCGAATGATCTTCACGATCGCAGGAGACGTCCCGGTCGAGAAGCAGGAGCCGGACGTTGACATCGTGGCACCTGAATCCACCGTGGGAGCTTCCCGGATTGTCTCGTCACTGAGCCAGGCTGAGGGTAGCCAGTTGTTCCAGGGAGGAGATTCCACGGAGAGCGATTGGCTGGCTCGCGCACGCAGCAACCTGCAGGTCATGTACCGAACCGCACTCGCGGTTAGCCACACGTTGGACATCGACCAGTTGTTGACGAGAATCATGGAACTGATTTTCGAATGGGTCGAGGCGGACCGTGGCTGCATCATGCTGATGGATTCCGATACGAGCCTGCTGGCTCCGGCGACTCGTATGAATCGGCGAGAGGGCCAGGCCGATGAGAAGATGGCCATTAGCCAGACTATCCTGGATTACGTTATCGAGAATGATGAGGGAGTGCTAACTACCGATGCGCGTGAGGACAATCGATTTGATGCAGCTGGCAGTATCGTCAAGATGGGAGTGCGGGAGGCGATCTGTGTGCCTATGCAGGGTCGCTACGGCGTGGTGGGTGTCATCTATATTGACACCTACACAACACCGGGAAAGATGATCACGCAGCAAGCCCCAAATCGCTTCACGGAGGAACATTTAAAGCTGATGATAGCGATCGGCCACCAGGCTGCCCTGGCAATCGAGGATACGTCTTACTATTCTGCCATGGTGCAGGCGGAACGCCTGGCCGCTATCGGGCAAACCATCGCCATCCTGTCGCACGACATCAAGAATATCCTGCAGGGGATTGCTGGTGGCAGTTACCTGATCGAGGAGGGTCTCGGCTCTCAGCAATGGGAGGTTATCGAGGATGGTTGGCGTATCGTGGCCAAGAACCAGGAGAAAATCTCACACCTTGCGATGGATATGCTTTCCTTTAGCAAGGAGCGAAAACCGGAGCTGGCAGCGGCGGACCTGAACCAGGTCGTGGCGGACGTCGAGGAAGTGTTGCGAACACGGGCCCAGGAGGCGGGCGTTCGCTTGCAGGTGAACGCCCAGGAAGGAATTCCATCGCTGCTGCTTGACGTGCAGGGGATTCATCGGGCGTGCCTGAATGTCGTGGGCAACGCGATTGAAGCTTGCGCCGAACAGGAGGGCGGGAATGTTACGGTCGTAACCGAAATCGATCCGGCACAGCAGCAGACACGCATTATCGTTAAGGATAACGGACCGGGTATCCCGGAAGCAGAATTGCAAGCCGTCTTCTCGCTGTTTCGGTCAGCCAAGGGCAACCAGGGTACAGGCCTTGGCCTGCCGGTGAGTCAGAAAATACTCCGCGAGCACGGCGGGGATGTGCTCGTGGAAAGCGTACTGGGAAAGGGCAGTTGCTTCATTCTGCAATGGCCATTGAACCCGGTTTCGACCGACGGTGGTGGGGATACCCAGGCCAGCTGAAGAGCCTGGCAGGACGATGGTCCTAGTCGTCCGCATTGGCTTGACCCACGAAGGGGTTGTAGAGCTTTTCCTCGCCAATCGTGGTTGCCGGACCATGTCCAGGAAGAACGATACTTTCGTCAGGTAAAACGAACAGTTGGGTTTGAATGGATGCCGCCAGGTCTTCGAAACTCCCATCCGGGAAGTCGGTGCGGCCCACACTACGCTGGAATAACACGTCTCCACCAAAGACCAATGGCGGCGATGTCTCATGCCAGACAAACACCACGTGACCGCAACTGTGTCCCGGCGTTTCCCGCACCTCAAGGTCAAACCCTGCTGCCTGGTAAACCTGTCCTGCTTCGACGAGGGTATCTGCCGCAGGACTGACCAGGCCCATTCCGTATTGCCCGGAGAGGTTTAGCATGGGGTCCGTAAGCTTGGGGGCGTCGCCGTGGCCGATGACCAACGGAGCATCGGGCCAGGCCTCCTTCAGGCTGGCATTGCCCGCAATGTGGTCGGCGTGTCCGTGGGTATTGAGGATCGCTGCCACTGATAGCCCCTGTTGCGCCACATAATCGAGGATTGGCTGCGGCTCAAAACCCGGGTCCACCACGAGACAATCTGTCATTCCGTCAAGATGGGCAATATAGGCATTTTCCTCGAACATTTCCGATACCACAGTTTTCAAAAATAGCTTGCCCGTAGCCACAAATCGGCCTCCTCGCAGATTGTGAAAATGAATAGAATATGCCGCCTTTATCGCCCATGCGGAGTGGGGTTGCAAGCGGACCGAATCAGTTGCACAAAACTGCTGAATCCCGCTCCCTAGAGTAATCACGGTTACGTCCGGATGGCGATAGATAGCAAAACGGCCTTTTGTTCGCGCAAGGCACCAGAGGATGGGGTGCTTCGGTACGCGACCCGGCTGTGCGGAAACGGAATTCACTTCTCGCATGAGATCAAGGACGATCGAATCGATACCAGTGGTGTCGGGCGGTCTTACAGATAACGCGCTGCGGGCGCTTAGGAGAATCTGCTGATGGCGACTCAGTCTACCTGTCTTCGGACACTCATTGTTTCAGTTGCGGCCACTGCTCTGCTCTGGTTAGCCCCAGTCACCAATGGCCAGGATCGCAATGCTCAATCGCCCCAGCGGTTACGCGAGCCCGTGTTTCGAGTTGCGAAAACACCCGCACCGACGGCAGGCAAAACGGCCAAGGAGCACCCGCTCGATCCGGCCATCAAGGTGGCCCGTGAATGCCTCGTCAATATCCAGTCGAACGTCAAGGACTACACGTGCACACTGGTGAAAAGAGAGCGTATCAATGGCACGCTTGGTGATTACGAGTACATGTATACGAAGATTCGGAACCAGCGAGTCGCGAATGGTAAAATTGTCAGTCCGCTCAGCGCGTACATGTATTTCGTCAAGCCGGCAGCAGTCAAGGGGCGCGAGGTGCTCTACGTCGCTGGACAAAACAACGGCAAGATGTGTGCCCATGAAGGAGGCACCAAGGGACGCTTGATTCCCAGCGTCTGGCTGGCACCTAATGGTGTGATTGCCATGAAGGGGCAACGTTACCCGCTGTCCGAAATCGGAATCGAAAACCTAGTTGTAAAGCTGATCGAGCGAGGGCTTCGTGACCGAACTCGTGATGAGTGCGAAGTAGAGTTCCGTCGGGGAGCGAAGATCAACGGTCGCGAATGCACCATTATCCAGGTCACCCATCCGCGACGTCGTCCCTACTTTGATTTCCATATCGCTCGCATCTTTATCGATAACCAGTATAACGTGCCGATTCGCTATGCCGCATACGATTGGCCCAAGGCTGCCAATGCGAAGCCGGAAGTCGTCGAAGAGTACACGTACCTGAATCTCAAAATCAATGTCGGCCTCACCGAAGAAGATTTCGATACCAAGAATCCGAAATACAATTTCTAGGATCAGGTAGTAATAGTGTCCCGGGACGGCAGGTCCCGGCTGAGCAACGGTGGCTCGCCTCCGGGCGAGCCCCGTGGTCTGGGGAGGGGTGGTATGCGTTATTGCTTGAGCGGGTTGCTGCTTGTCGTCTGCTTCGGAATCGGTTGGAACCTGGGTCGCACCAAGTTGCCACCACCGGAAGTGAACATGGAGATCCAGGAACTCAGTATCGACCTTGGCGATTTCAATGCGGATCCGGAGCCGGACGCTGAGCCATGGACCGATATCACGCCGGGTCTGCTCGGAGAACCGGTGCGTAAGTCCTGACCTGCCGCTACAATGTCCAGTAGCATCCCACGGCGCAAATGGTGGGGCGAATCCTGGAGGAAGTAGCATGAGTATCTTAAGGGCGGCCACGGTCCAGTTTCAGCATGTCCCGAGTGGAATCGATAAGAACCTGGGGACGATCTCTTCGTTCGTAGCGCAGGCCAGTGAAGACGGCGTTCAGTTAATCGTTTTTCCGGAATGCTGCGTCACGGGATACTGGCACTTAAGGAACCTAGATCGCGACCAGTTGGAGGAGCTTGCCGAAGAAGTTCCGGACGGTCGCATCACCCGACAGCTCCTTGACTTGGCAGCCAGGTACCGGTTGACGATCGGCGCGGGGTTCGTGGAACGGGCGGATGATGGACAGCTATTCAATAGTTATGTCGTGGCGCTGCCAGATGGGCGTTATTATTGCCACCGCAAGATTCATTGTTTCATTAGCGAGCACATGGCCTCCGGCGAAGAATTTACTGTCTTCGAGATGGTCGAGGGGCATCGCCTGGGTGTGTTGATCTGTTACGACAATAACATCGGAGAGAACGTCCGGCTGACGGCATTAGCAGGTGCTGAAATCCTTCTCGCTCCTCACCAGACGGGGGGCTGTGACTCGGGGAGCCCGTTCGCCATGGGGGTCGTGGACCGTTCGTTGTGGGATAATCGATTGGCTGACCCCGAGGCCATCGAGGCGGAATTTCGGGGTGATAAGGGACGTGGCTGGTTGATGCGGTGGTTGCCGGCTCGAGCTCATGATAACGGCCTCTTCCTGCTGTTCAGCAATGGTGTCGGCGCTGATGATGATGAGGTGCGGACAGGGAATGCGATGATCCTGGATCCGTACGGTCGGATCGTGGCGGAAACCTGGCAGGCTGAGGATGCCATGGTGGTAGCCGATTTGGATCTTTCGTTACGTACGCGATCGACTGGTTCGCGGTGGATTCGTGCTCGCCGACCGGATCTCTATGGTCCACTGACGGACCCGACCGGAGAGGAAGAAGCAACGCGGCGGATCCGCTTTGAACACAAGGAGTGAGGGGACCGCGCGTAGTCGACAGGGAGCGTGAGAGTGGAGATCCGAACCTGGTCGGGCAAGGATCGAGTGGGGTCGCTGCCTGCGGATGGATTAACCGGGTGGGGCCACGCGTTCGGCAACACGCAGACGGGCGCTGCGTGATCGGGGGTTGCGATCGAGTTCTGATTCACCAGGGCGGACAGGCTTGCTGGTCAGGACTTTCAGGCGAGGATCCTTGCGGAAGGAATGCTTGACGCGTCGATCCTCTAGTGAATGAAAACTGATCATTGCCAAACGGCCGCCGATCGGGAGGGTATCCGGGAGGCGGCGGAGGGCCACCTCGAGCCATTTCAGTTCCTCGTTGACAGCGATTCTCAAGGCCTGGAAGGTGCGTGTCGCTGGATCCAGGGTTTCGTTTCGCTGGCGTGGATAGCATCGTCTTACGATAGCGGCCAGCTGATCTGCCGTTTCGACGGGGCCAGATTGACGCGCCTTGACAATGGCCCGCCCAATGCGACGGCTGAGTCGATCTTCGCCGTACTGGTAGATGAGATTGGCGAGGTGTTCAGGACTAAGACGGTTCAGGAGTTTCCAGGCAGGCTCGCCCTCTGCGGTATTAAAGCGAAGGTCCAGTTTGCCGGTGGTGTTGAAGCTGAATCCTCGGTGCGGGTCATCGAGCTGATCGCTGGAGAGGCCGAGATCTAGCAGGATGCCATCGACCTGGGGTATTTGCAAAGCCTCAAGTATTTCGGGGAGATCGGCGTAATTGCGTTGAACGAGTGTCGTGGCCCCAGGGTCGAGATTCTCTTCGGCTCGGTCAATGGCTCGATGGTCACGGTCCAGGCCTATCAGGTGGCCGCCCGGTTGAACCTGTTCCAGCAGTCGCAAGGCATGGCCGGCTCCCCCGAGCGTTCCATCGACGACGGTCTGGCCGGGCTTGAGCTGTAAGAAATCGAGGATTTCAGTCAGCAGAACGGGGATGTGTATTGAAGACGGTAGAGTCACGGATGGGTTTACCCAGGGAGTGCGTGGAAAAGGCCGATTGTCTCATCCTATCGCACCCTATGCAAGTTCAACGCGCGGAGAGCAATCGGCGATAGAGGTTCACGTAGGACTGGATCATGCGATCCAGCGTGAAATGGTCAAGTACGCGTTGACGGTTCTGAGTGGCTGCAACGGTCCGAGATGCGGGATCGGAAGCGAGTTGAATCACCTGCTCCAGGAACGCTTGCGGCGTATCGGCGGTGGCAATCTGCCCCTGGTCGTTCGGGCCCAGCAACTCCCTGGCGCCATGCACGTCTCGGCAGACCACGGGCAATGCAGAGGCCATCGCTTCGAGCAGGACATTAGGCATTCCTTCCCAGCGGGAGGGAAGCAGCAGCAGATCGGATGCGTCCAGGATCCTGGGAATATCAGGTCGCCAGCCTAGAAAGTGGATGCGTTCCGTGAATCCCGACTGGAAAGACTGGGTTTTAAGGGACTGCCGTTCGGGCCCGTCCCCGACCAGAACCAGGTCGTGATCCGGGCAGCGTTCCAGTATTGTCGGCGCCATGTCCAGTAACCAGTCGAGGCCTTTTTGGCGATCGAGGCGACCTACCGAGACGAGGAATTTGCGACCAGGTGGCAGTCCGGAGATCATGGAATGCGGTTCGTGATCTAGTTGGAATGGTGCGACGTTGATTCCGTTGGGAATCACTGAAACCTGGGCCGCGGGAAGCCGCAGGCGTTCCTGGGCGAAGCGTCCAACATCATGGCTTACGCAAACGGAATGCTGCCAGCGACGTGCCGCCCATGATTCGATGCGCTGTCGCCAGCGACTGGGGTCGGCAACCCGTATCCCACTGACCTGGATCCAGCGGGTGGATTTTTTACGGAGGGAAGCTGTCAGCACGTTGGGATGATAAAGGAATGATTGGATGAGTTCGATGCGTTGTTCGGCCAGGTAGCGTTGGAGTCGACGACGGGCAGCGAGGAACTGTCGAGACGAGGTAACGCCCAGGCAGTGAATTGGAATCTCCTGTTCACGCAGTTGCTGGACCAGGCCATCCCTGGGAGCATCCGGGAGCGGCGCGAGCGAAAGCACTTGCACTGAAAAACCCTTGGTAGCCAAGCCGCAGGCCAGGTTTGCCAGGCAGCGTTCTGCACCGCCGGTTTGTAATTCCGTGATGGCGAGGCAGAGGCGGGGGAGTTGTGAGGTAACAGTCACGAGGTCGACGTTTCCGGAAAAAACGGGTTGGTAATTCCAAGGATGGAGATATCCTCTTATACTCGATCGGTCGTTAGGAAGTTCAGGTTTACGTGGAATCGTCCCGAAATGGGTCGCCAGGGGAAAAAAACGCCAGGGAATGGCAGATGTCATGGATGAGCTAGATAGTTACGACTACGATTTGCCGCGAGAACGAATTGCGCAGGAACCGCTGCGCCAACGTGCGGATGCGCGTCTGCTGGTAGTCAATCGAGAAACAGGCCAGCTGCAACACTCGCACGTACGGAATCTCCACGAAATTCTTTCCCCGGGAGACTGCCTGGTACTTAATGACACGCGAGTCATCCCCGCTCAGTTGTCCGGTTACCGGGTTAAGACGGGGGGGCGGTGGAGCGGGTTGTTTCTCCATGCCGATGGTGCCGGCACCTGGAAAGTGCTGTCACGTACCCGGGGGCGACTTGTGGGTGGCGAGGAGGTCATGTTGCAGGATCGCCAGTCGGGTGATTGCTGGTCCATCACCATGCTGGCGCCACTGGAAGGTGGCGCGTGGGCCGTGCGACCGAATGCGGAGGGGTCTTGTGAGTCGCTGCTGGAAGAGGTTGGGCGTGTCCCATTGCCACACTATATCCGTGGCGGACACATGAAGCCGGCTGACCAGTTGAACTATCAAACAGTGTATGCCGAGAATCCGGGTTCCGTGGCGGCACCGACAGCCGGTTTGCATTTTACCGATGACTTGCTGCTGAAGTTGGAGCAGGCGGGTGTGCATATTTGCCGAGTAACGCTGCATGTTGGAATTGGTACCTTTCGTCCGATCCAGGTCGCGACGTTAGACGAGCATGAAATGCATGCGGAGGTGGGGATGGTTGGCGAGGACGTTGCCCGGCGTATTGAAGAGGCGCGGCAGGCCGGCGGCCGCGTGGTAGCGGTGGGGACGACCACGGTGCGACTGTTGGAATCGGCCGCTGCGGAAGGTCAGGTGTGTGGATGGTCCGGAGAAACGGACCTGTTTATACGCCCCCCGTATGAGTTCCAGGCGGTCCAGGGAATGATGACCAACTTTCATCTTCCCAGGAGCAGCCTGTTGGTATTGGTGCGCACCTTCGGTGGTGATGCATTGCTGCGACAGGCTTACCAGGAGGCAATCGAACAGCAGTACAGGTTTTACAGTTATGGAGATGCCATGTTGATCCTTTAAAGGGTCGACCGTGGATGATTACCCCGCAACCGGCTATACTGAAGCCTGCACGCCCTGGAGGTGTCATGGCGGTTCATGATGGTGAGTCAAGCAAGAAAGGATTCTGGTATGTCAGCGGTTGAAACAGAACACGTTCTGGTGGTGCCGACCGCCTTGTTTCACGAGGTGGGCTACTTTCAGGGCTTCACGGGC
>JAZADA010000328.1:0-4287 GCA_036124135.1 Planctomycetota bacterium
GAGCAGGGTCGCATGGTGGCCCACGTTGATCATGGGCTCGATGGTAAAACAGGTACCTGGCAACAACCTCACTTTTTCGGCTCCCGGTGTGGGATGATGCGGTATGGAGGGTTCCTGGTGGAATTTCTGTCCGAGCCCATGTCCCACGTATTCGCGGACCACTCCAAACTCGTAGCGTTTGGCTTCTGCGGCCACGGCCACTCCGATGGCATAGACGGTCCCACCAGGTTTACTGGCAGCAATTCCGAGGTAGAGGGAATCAAACGCACACTGCGTGACCTGGCGTGCCTCTTCCGAGACATTTCCAATCAGGAATGTTTCCGACTGATCTCCGTGCCAACCATCTACGATGCTGGTGATATCAACATTCACCAGGTCACCGTCCTGGAGGATATAATCACCGGGGATACCGTGACAAATCACCTCGTTCACACTGGTACAGCAACTCTTGGGAAATCCCTGGTATCCGAGTGGTGCCGGCACATGGCCGTGATCGAGCGTGTATGTATGGACCAGGCGATCGATTTCACCGGTCGTGGTACCCACCTGGACGTAGTCACGAATGTAATCCATCAACTGGGCATTGAACTTCCCAGCCGCGCGCATTTTATCGCGTTGGTCCAGGTTCAACAGGATACTGGAACGTCTGCCGCGTAACATGACTACCTTTTCGATTCAAACGCCACGACCGCCGGTGCAGGACCGTGGGTGAAAAAGACAGGCCGAGTAATCCAGCCCTGCGTCTCACCAGCTATAGCAAGTCTATCATGCCAGCAGTCCCCTGAGTATGCCGGGCCCCTAAAACGGATCCCGGGATCACGTGGACTCGGTTTGCCAGAAGGTAGCCCAGTCAGTAGAATCGCTTGCTTGTCGCAGGCCGCAGTCATGCGTACCTGGGCCAGGTAAGCCTGTCGGTTCACGGACCGCCGCGATTCGCTGATACGAACCTCAATCCAGGATGCTGGCAGATCATGCCCAAGTACAATCCCGCTGAAATCGAACCCAAATGGCAAGCTTACTGGGAAGAGCATCGTACGTTTGCCGTGCCGGAACTCCCCACGTCAGAAAAACTATACGTGCTCGACATGTTTCCCTATCCCAGTGGAGATGGTTTGCACGTGGGACACCCCGAGGGCTACACGGCAACGGACATCTTCTGTCGTTTTGAACGGATGCGAGGCAAGTGCGTCCTGCATCCGATGGGTTTTGATTCCTTTGGATTGCCTGCGGAAGAGCATGCGATTCGGACGAACACGCCGCCGCGAGAGTCGACCGAGAAGAATATCGAGACCTTCACTCGCCAGCTCAAGATGCTTGGTTTCAGCTATGACTGGGATCGGCAACTGGCCACCACCGACATCGAGTATTTTCGCTGGACCCAGTGGATCTTCCTGGTACTTTACGACACCTGGTACGACACGGAACAAAAACGTGGGCGTCCGGTCTCGGAATTACCGATCCCGGCTGACATCCAACAGGAGGGACCGACCGCGGTAGAGCAATACCAGGATGAACATCGGCTGGCCTACCAGGCGGATGCCCTCGTGAACTGGTGTCCTGCGTTGGGCACCGTGCTGGCCAACGAGGAAGTCATTGATGGCAAGAGCGAGCGGGGAGATCACCCCGTGCAACGAATCCCGCTGCGGCAATGGACGCTGCGCATCACGGCCTATGCGGATCGACTGGAAGAAGACCTCGCCACCGTCAACTGGTCCGACGGTATCAAGAAGTTGCAGTGCGACTGGATTGGTCGCAGCACGGGCGCCGAACTGGACTTCTATATTGGCGACCCGGAAAATTATTCAGAATGGCAAACTGGTCGAGCGGGGAATGGATTTTCACGTAAGCCAAGCGACGACGTGCTGCGTGTTTACACCACGCGCCCAGACACCCTGTTCGGGGCGACCTACATGGTCATTGCACCGGAACATCCCTTCGTGGAACGATTAACCACACCCGATCAGCAGGAGTCGGTCAACACGTATCGGCAACAGGCCGCTGCCAAGAGCGATCGTGAACGCACGGAAGAAAACAAGCAAAAGAGTGGGGTCTTTACCGGTTCCCACGCCATCAACCCGGTCAACGGCCAGTCGGTACCGATCTGGATCGCCGACTACGTATTAATCAGTTACGGGACCGGGGCCATCATGGCGGTACCGGCACACGACATCCGGGATTTTGAATTTGCCCGTATGTATGACCTGCCGATCATTGCCGTGGTCGATCCTGGCGACTCCAGCGAGGTGGATCGCCAGGCAGTACTGGCAGGGACAGCCTGTTATTCAAAAACCGGTACGGCCTGTAATTCAGCAGACTATGACGGTACGGAAACCGGCCCCTTCAAGGAACAGATCACGTCCGATCTTCAGCAGCAGGGAATCGGCCGCGCTGCGGTGAACTACAAGCTGAGAGACTGGCTCTTCAGCCGCCAACGCTTCTGGGGCGAACCGTTTCCCATTCTTCACGAACTGGACGATGACGGAAATTCCACGGGTCGTATCCGGGCACTGGATCCAGAGGATCTGCCACTGGATCTGCCTCACCTGAGTGATTACAAGCCTCACGGACGCCCCGAACCACCACTGGGTAAGGCTCCCGATGAATGGCTATACCCGGTCATTGACGGTCAACGTTACCGGCGCGAAACCAATACCATGCCCCAGTGGGCCGGCTCCTGCTGGTATTACCTGCGGTTCATTGACCCGAGAAACCAGGAACAGTTCGTTGATCCCGAGAAGGAACGTGCCTGGATGCCGATCGATCTCTACGTCGGTGGTGCAGAACACGCGGTGTTACATCTGCTCTATGCACGCTTCTGGCACAAGGTACTCTACGATCGCGGCCACGTGAGTCATCCGGAACCATTCCAACGACTGGTGAACCAGGGCATGATCCTGGGAGAAATGGAATTCACGGGTTTCCAGGATACCTCGGGAAACTATATCAATGCCGGGGAGGTTCGTCGCAACGAAGACGGGGAATACATCCACGCCGAGACTTCGCAACCACTACAAGAAATCAAGCTGGAACCAGCACAGGTCGAGAAACAGGGAGACCTCTTTGTGCTCTCGGATGATACAACGATCCGGGTGGAAAGCCGCGCCTACAAGATGTCCAAGAGCCGTGGCAACGTGGTCAACCCGGATGATGTCGTCCGGGAGTACGGGGCAGACACACTGCGTCTCTATGAAATGTTTATGGGTCCACTGGAGGCAAGTAAGCCCTGGAACATGTCCGGGGTCAGTGGGGTTCGCAACTTCCTCGACCGCTCCTGGCGGATGATCGTGGATGACCGGGCAGAAGCCATCACGCTGCACAACGCCGTACAGGATATTGACTGTGACGAGGAACAAAACCGGGTGCTGCATCGCACCATCAAGGCCGTCAGCAACGACATGGAGAACCTGGAATTCAATACCTCGATCGCACGACTGATGGAATTCGTCAATCATTTCACCAGGAGCGAGACACGTCCCCGATCGGCCATGGAACGTTTCATCCTGCTGCTCTCGCCATTGGCACCCCACCTGGCAGAAGAACTCTGGCGCATCCTGGGTCACGAAACAAGCCTGGCCTACGAACCTTGGCCCACGTACGAGGAATCCATGACCCAGGACAACGTGCTGGAAATCCCGGTTCAGATCCAGGGCAAGGTCCGCACGAAACTGGCCGTCCCCGCAGATACTGACCAGGCTGCCCTGGAAGAAATCGCCCGTAACGACACCAAGGTGCTTGAACTGCTAACGGGAAAAGAGATCGTCAAGGTCATCATCGTACCCGGACGGCTGGTCAACTTCGTGGTCAAGTAAGCAGACGGGACGCCTTAACGCCGTGGTTTGTAAACCTCGGTGGCTGTTCCCAGGTAAACCTCGGCGGCTCCAGACAGCGTTTCACTAAGTGTTGGATGGGGATGAATGACCTCCGCCACATCCTGTACCCGACACCCTCGTTCGATCGCCAGGACTGCCTCTGCAATCAAGTCACCGGCACCGGCACCGACAATACCACACCCCAGCAGGGCGTCCGTTTCCGGATCAACTAACCAACGGGTCATGCCCTCGGTGCGCCCCAGCGCCTGGGCACGACCACTGGCAGCCCAGGGGTAAATCGCGGGCCGAACTTTTTGTTGTCGCTCACGGGCCTGGGTCTGCGTCAGACCGACCCAGGCAATTTCCGGGTCGGTAAAGATAATGGCCGGAACCAGTTCAGAGGAAACGCCGGCCTCTTTCTCCTGCCCCGTCTGGGGAGCAAGTGTCGCCGGGACCGTAGCGTGCTGAGCCCCCAGGG
>JAZADA010000329.1:0-13649 GCA_036124135.1 Planctomycetota bacterium
CATTTCCTCGACCATTTGCCGAATGACATAGGTTGGCATTTTCGTTTTCACCGGGAGCTGATCCTCGTGCTGACCTGTCATCTTGTTGACATGTTCAATGCATACCTGCTGTTCTGCTGCAGTCACAGGGCGTTGGTAAACCAGTTGGAACGCCCGTTGGACCTGGGCTGCCAGGTTGCCAGGTTTTTCCTTCTCGAGCCGGGCTGCCAGGGCCAGGGCGCGGGCACGAATAATCGGACTGTTCAACAGGGTGAATGCCTGTGGAGCGATCGTCGCACTTTCACGTCGTTCGCAGGACAGGTCCGGCCCGGGCTTGTTGAATACTTCCAGCAGGGGATCTGCCAGGGTACGAATACGTTCGGCGTAAATCGTGCGGCGGTTACGTTGAGTCGGGAGCAGGTCTGATTGGTAAGCTGGCCCCACGGATCCCATGATATGCCGCGGTTGCATGGCAACCTCGGCGTTAATTTCCGGGTGTGCAGGAATTCCTCCCAGCTTTCGATTTAGTTCGCCCGAACTGGCCAGCATGGCATCTCGTAATTCCTCGGCTGCCAGACGCCGAGGTTGAAATGCGGCATAGCTGCTTCCGGCAGGATCCAGCTTGGACAGCAGGGCTGGGTCCGGGTGGCTGGAAGCACGGCGGTAGGTCCTGGAAAGCAGGAGACGCCGATGCATTTTTTTGAATGACCAGCCTTCCTTGATAAACGTCGTGGCCAGCCAGTCCAGTAACTGGGGGTGCGTTGGTTTCTGCCCCGTGGCACCGAAGTTATTAGGATTGGCGGCCAGGCCCTGGCCGAAGTGCCATTGCCAGATGCGGTTGACGATCACGCGAGCAGTCAATGGATTGTCGGCCGAGGCAATCCAGTCAGCCAGTTCCCGCCGTCGACCGTTCAGCTTGTCCGTGACCGCAGAAGCTGCTTCGGACCCACCAGAAAAACTGAGTACTCCCGGGTTCACGTGAGCCGCTGGAGATTCAATGGCCCCACCCTGTAGGATATGGATGGGAGCTGCCTGCATGGCCTGGCGAGCCTTGATGTCAGGAAGTTTCCAGACCACGAGATGCGAGACGTTTTTCGTGTTCTTGCCGTTGTAAACACTGTATGCCAGTGGCTTGAATCGTTTCAACTCATGCTGCAACTGCTGGCTGCGTTTGCGGGCCACCTTGGCCTGTCCCTTGGTCTCGCTCTCGGCGTCAAATTCCGAGACGGGACGTTCACTTTCCGGAAGCGTTAGAATGCTGCGAATTCCCTTTACCTTGGCCAGTTGTTCGTAGCGTGCTTTTCCCTCGGCCATGCCGTCCTGGTTTTCGTATTGCTGGAAAGGCAGCGTGCGATCGGCGAATTGAAGAGGAGAGAAGATCGCCTGCATGCGATAGTAGTCGCGGGTTGGAATAGGATCGAACTTGTGGTCGTGACACTTGGCACAACGCAGTTCCGTTCCAAGGAAAGAAACCCCCACGGCATTGACCACGTCATCCAGGTATTGTTGCCTTGTCACGGCGGCTACCGTCATGGATGTATGTTCCCAGGGCCCCATACGTAGGAAACCGGTGGCAATCACGTGGTCTGGCTGGTCTGGAGCGATCTCGTCTCCGGCGATTTGTTCGCGAACAAACTGGTCATACGGTTTGTCCTGGTTGAACGAACGGACCACGTAATCCCGGTATCTCCAGGCATTAGGTCGTGGGTAATCGTTGGAGAATCCTGCCGTGTCCGCATAGCGAACGACGTCCAGCCAATGACGCGCCATCTGTTCGCCGTAATGAGGCGATGCCAGCAACCGATCGACCAGTGCGATCCACGCCTGCTTAGGATCTTGCCGGGAAGCGGCCAGGAAGAGGTTCACTTCCCCTGGTGTGGGAGGTAAACCCGTCAAGTCAAAAGTGACCCGGCGCACCAGCGTCAACGGATCGGCTTCCGGAGCCAGGGTAAGTGCTGGAGGCAGGCGATGCTGGATAAAGCGGTCCACGGGGTGCCCTGAAGGCCCTGGGATTGCTGGCGTCTTCAGAGGTTGAAATGCCCAGAGGTTCAGCGGGTTGTATGTACGATCGGTCCATTGCTGAGAAAGACCTCCGCTTGTTTTAACCTGGATGCCACCGGGTGTACGCCAGGGATTCTTTTGCTGACGCAGTTTCTCGAGCCGCTTCGATCCGGGCCAGGGGGCACCGGCATCGATCCACTGCCGAAGATGTTCAAGTTCCGAGGCGGCGAGGCGATCGTTTTCCTTGGGGGGCATTGCGGACCACTCGTCACTGTCTCGCATGACTGCCAGGTAGAGAGGGCTTTGTGCTGACTTGCCGGGTAT
Organism: Planctomycetota bacterium; assembly: GCA_036124135.1. Lineage (GTDB taxonomy): Bacteria > Planctomycetota > Planctomycetia > Pirellulales > Pirellulaceae > JAZADA01. The sequence goes on from JAZADA010000329.1 coordinate 2,305, forward strand.
GACCGCCGCCTGGCCGCTTTCGCCACCCTTGAGCAGCCCAGCAACATTACGCAGATCCAGTTCCCCCTTGATGTCCTTGGGATCGTTACCGTGACAGGTCAGGCAACGTGTGGTTAGCAGTGGCTCAACCTGGAAAGCGAACCGTAATTCACCAGTCTCCTGGGCTGAACGTGATCCAGTAGCAGGGTCATTTCCCTGGGCGAGGCCTGGCAGGAAAATGCCCAGCAGGACAAGGGGAAGCAATCTTCCTGGGATTATGCGGCTGGAAGTGGGCTGTTGCATCGTGTACTCAGAGAGTGGATAGAAAACGAGTATGCATTCTAACCAGTTTTCTTAGTGAGGCAAAATAGTCGAGGATCCAGCGGGTACGCAACTGGAGACGGTCAGCTACGGTTGTAGTTGGTGCTTCCCATCGGCGTATTGTTTATGGCAGGCATTACACTGGGTGAGCATCGCGGTGTACGCCTTGCGAGCCGCAGTGTAGTCAGACTTCCTGGCCGCCTGGTAGAGTTCGCTGCCACGGGTTCTGACCGCCACGCTCAGCGGGGCCCAGGCATAGCCGTTTTGCTTGGGTCCACGAGTCATCAGCAGGTTCGTTGCCTCCGCCAGCGTTAAGGCATCCCCCTTAATTCCCTTCCAGGTCTGCTTGTCCTTGGGTGCGCTGGCCATGCTGACCTTGAGTCGCTTGTAGTTGGGTTCGAACACGTATTCCATGAAATGATGCATCGATTCGTCGACCGGTTGAGGGCCGGCGGTTGGCGGTGCTGCCAGCAGGGATTGAGTCGTATCCAGTGATCCTGGCTTGTCTCGCAAAAAGCCGAAAGTTGCCAGGGTAGCGAGTGCGAGAAGGCAGGCCGACTTAAGAGTAGTTTTCATGGTGAGACTCCAGCGTATTTTATTAGGGTGATTTGGTTGAGGTTAGTCCCGGAAGCAAGTGCTACTCAAGGCAAGTTGCTTCCAGTCAGGCTCAGTATAATCGCTTTTTATAAGCTTCGTTGATTGAACAGTCTAACTCTTCGGCGGTCTTTCCCGTATCGGTTTGGTCAGCGAGCATCGTGCCGAAGGATGGTAGGTCGCTGCGATTCACCTGGTAGGTGTCTTCCCACAGCGCGGAACGCTTGAGAGCCTTGCCGCACTGCAGGCATGCTCTTTGGATTTCAACCAGGATACCCGTCGCGGGTACTTTGCCGTCGATGGCACAGCGTTCCAGTCGCGGGTCGTCGTGAATGATCTGGCCACGTCCAGCAACTCGTAGTGTTTCAAGAATGCCAGGTACGACGAAGAACAAAGCGATTTCCGGATTGCTGGTAAGGTTTGTTAATGTGTCGAGCCGGTTGTTGCCCCGTCGATCGGGAATGAGCAGATGTGACGGATCAAGTACTTGAACCGCTCCTGGTGGATCCCCCCGAGGCGAAATGTCCAGGGAACCGTTTTTGGCGGTTGTGGCGATACAGACGAACGGCGAAAGACGCACCATGGTCTGGCAATGTTCGTCTAAGGTGTCCATGAACTTCTGCTGAGACAGCAAGGACGGTTCGTCATAGAAGGAACGCAATTGGTCTTTGGTGGTCACTTCACTCATTACCAACGGTCCGATCGAAAAGAGTTGGCCGGCCGGCCTTCCTTGTTCATCGAATTGGGCTGCGGCTGGTCCATGAAAGCGTGGCGGACAGCTTTTACCTTGCCCGCTTTGCCAGGCGATCCAATGAGCTCGTTTCTTGAATCGTGTTCGAACCGAGTCAAGGAAGTTCAAGTCCCGTCAACAGTTGACGTCACAACCATTGACGGAATTTGCCGTGACAAAGCCAGTCGGGGTGAGAGGATTTGAACCTCCGACCTTTTGACCCCCAGTCAAACGCGCTAACCAGGCTGCGCTACACCCCGCAAAGTGTCGCCACATGGGCCCCCCCGGGATGCTCCGCCCCCCTAAGGTGGACACTAATCATATGGCGACCCCGTCAATATAACCTTTTCCGGAAATCGGGCAACGGTCAACCGGCAGGGTTTGGCAGCTTTCTCCAGCTGAGGTAAGATCCCCTAATAAATCTTCGCTCCAGATGAAGGAAAATATTCCCCATGGCTCATTTTGCAACGCGGTTAACTCAGTCGATCCAACGCTGTCAGAACCCGGTATTGGTTGGAATCGATCCCAGGGCCGATCAACTTCCCGATGGATTACTGGCTGAATCGGATCGAGATAATCCGCAGGCCGTGGCAGAAGCTTATCGTCTCTTTGGACGAGGAATCATTGACGTTGTTGCTCCGTTAGTGGCCGTGGTGAAGCCGCAAGCCGCTTTTTTTGAGCAGTTGGGCCCTCCCGGGATGAATGCCCTCTATGACGTCGTGCAGCATGCTCATCAACAGGGACTGATGGTGATCCTGGATGGAAAACGCAATGATATCGGTTCCACGGCCACAGCTTATGCCGATGCTTACCTGGGAGCAGGTGACGCCAGTCCCTGGGGAGCCGATGCGCTGACTGTCAGCCCTTATCTGGGAGACGATAGCCTGGATCCCTTCGTGGAAGTGGCTCGACAACGAGATGCAGGGATTTTTGTACTGGTGAAAACCTCCAATCCCGGCGGCAAGTGTTTCCAGGATTTGATTCCCGACGGAAAGCCACTTTACCGACACGTGGCACACCTGGTGGAAGAGTTAGCCCAGGCCAGCTTGCCGACCGAGGAGAATGCCACGGTTGCCTATGGAGCGGTAGGAGCCGTGGTGGGGGCAACCTATCCGGAACAACTGGAAGAATTGCGAGCCGCCATGCCTCACAGTTGGTTCCTGGTTCCTGGATTTGGTGCCCAGGGTGGATCGGCAGCTGATGTGGCTGGTGCCTTTGACGATCAGGGACTGGGTGCCGTGGTGAATAGTTCACGCGGTATCATCTTTGCGCACGCCCGAGCTCCCTACGACCAGCAGTTCGGGGCAGCCAGGTGGCAGGAGGCTGTCGAGGCCGCAACGCGAGATATGATAGCCCAGTTGCAGGCGGATACACCGGCAGGCAAGTTAAGTGACGATTGATCCTCCGAATCCTGGAAGGCAGGATACCCACGGCATGAACGACGACGCACCTGAGCCTGTTGAAGATGCTCAGCCTGCCAGGATAAAGAAAGGCAGGCCGTGGCTTGGCTTCCTGGTGTTGGGCGTGTTGGTGATCCTGGTGCTGGTGGCGAGACCATACCTGGATCGGCACGAGTTAGCTCAATGGGGCTTGCAGCAGGAGCAACAGCTGCAGCAGTGGTTGCAGCTGTATCCCGTTGCCAGCTGGCTGACCGCCTTTGGAATCTATGTGCTGGTAGCCGGACTGGCCTTACCCATCGCTGTTTTTGTCAGTCTTTTTTATGGCTGGGGGCTGGGCTTCTGGTCTGCCCTGGTGCTGGTTAGCTTTGCCTCGACAGCCGGTGCCTCGGTTTCATTTTTGCTCAGTCGCACGCTGCTGGGTGACTTACTACAGCGTCGTTACCCGTCGCAACTGGCCGGCATGAATCGTGCTTTTGAAGCCGAAGGGGCTTTTTACCTGTTTAGCCTGAGGTTGATGCCCTACATCCCATTCTTCCTGGTAAACCTGTTGATGGGCCTGACTCCTATCCGGCTAAAGACGTTTTGGTGGGTCAGCCAGGTAGGTATGTTGCCGGGAACGATGATCTACATTTATGCGGGCAGCGCGATGCCAAGCCTCTTCGATCTCGTGGAGCGGCCGGTAAACAGCCTGATGTCAACAAAGCTGCTGGTCGCCTTCGTGCTGATTGGCCTGTTTCCGCTGGTGGTCAAAAGGCTCTGGCAGCGATGGGGGCCGGCGCATGCCAGGCAACAGTCGACGGAATAGGTTGTCAGCAGGCGCTGACGATTATTCGTCTGCAGCTTTCATCCACGGTGTCAGCGTCGGTTCGTAATCACAGATCTCATTCTCGTTGAAATAGAGATCGATTTCACGAGCGGATGCCTCGGGGCCATCGGAAGCATGCACCAGGTTCATCTGGCGGCTGCTGCTAAAGTCTCCCCGGATGGTTCCACCGGGCGCTTTCAGGCCACTGGTGGGCCCCAGCATATCTCGTATGACCTGGATGACGTCCAATCCCTGGATAATCATGGCCAGCACCGGGGCCCCGGTAATGAAGGCTTCCAGGCCAGGATAAAAGGGTTTTTCAACATGCTCCGCATAATGCTGCTTGGCCAGGTCAGGCGTGACCTGTAACAGTTTCATGGCGATAATGTTCAAGCCCTTGTTTTCGAAGCGAGAGATAATCTGCCCCATCAAGCGACGTTGTACACAATCGGGTTTCAGTAATACCAGTGTCCGTTCCATGATAAACCTCGCAGCAAAATGCGTCTCGATAAATGCCCTGCTGTAGAGCAGGGAGCCATGCCTAAGGGGCGAATTGTAGAAGATTTGTTCCGTCGGCTCAAGGCTTGTCCACGGTAGCCATTTGTTTCAGTGGGCCAATCGCTACAGTCGTTTCCTGGGTGAGGGGATACCTGTCCAGGACTCCTCGAATATCATCCACGGTCACGGCTTGGTAGGCGTCCACGACATCACGGACCGTACGGTACTGGTCTCGTTGCAACCAGTTGGTACCCACGGCATAGAGACGATGCATGGGGCGTTCGCTGCTAAGCACGATATGCGCACAGACCTTGCTTTGGGCCTGGGCGAGTTCTTCCTCGCTGACTCCGTCCTGCTGCAGGGACTCCTTCATGCGGGTGGCAATTTGCAGGATCCGGTCCGCATCTTCAGGGGCACCACAGAGGTAAGTCATGAAGATACCGGACCCCTGGAACTCGTAGCAGTCGATACCGGCATATTCAGCAATCCCCGTTTCGATCAATTCCCAGTAGAGGCGACTGCCGCTGTCATCACCAAGAATCGTGGCCAACATGCGAGCAGCGTAGCGATCCGAATCGGTAGACCCGGGACCATTGGCAACCTGTACCAGGTACTGTTGCGATGCGCTTTCCTTATGGATCAGGGTGAAGCCCTTGTGGGGTTCGGCGCGTGGAGTTTCTCGCGTGACCTCGAAGCTGGGCCAGTCTCCGCACATCCGCTCGGCGGTTTTGATCAGGGCATCAAAGTTGACGTTGCCGGCGGCCGTCAGGACCATGTTTCCGGGGCTGTAACGTTGCTGGAAATACGCTCCCATCTGGTCTGCGGTCAAGGCCCGAACACTCTCCACGGATCCCAGTACATTACGACCCAGCGGGTGGGTACCAAAATGATGAGCCATTGCTTTTTCATGCGCCCCGAACGGGGGCTGGTCATCGTACTTGGCAATCTCTTCCAGGATAACCTGTTTTTCCGTGGCGAAATCATCTTCCCGGAGTGCGGGCCGCATCATATCACTCAGTATTTCTACGGCGGTCTCCTGGTACTCGGGGAGCATGGCTGCATAGTAAATCGTCTGTTCCTCGCTGGTGGATGCATTGCTGTGGGAACCAATGCGGTCCAGCTGTTGGTTGACTTCGGCAGCGGTTCGATGCGAGGTCCCCTTGAAGGCCATGTGTTCCAGGAAATGACTTACGCCGGAGAGGGCGTCTGTCTCGTCACGTGCACCTGCCCGGACAAAATAGCCGACCGCCGTGGAGTAGGCATTTTCATTGCACTCCGCCACGATTTGCAGCCCATTGGAGAGCGTATGGTTACGAAATTCCAAGTGGCACCTCCAGGGCATGTTCTCCCAGCGTGGCCACACGCAAGTCATGGGGCCGGTGGCCTGCCAGGTAGGCGTTGATGCTTTCACAGGTCAACTGATCAATGATGGCGCCGATTTCTTCAATGCTGCGAACATGTCCGAGGTGATACCAGTCTGCTGCAATGGCGCCGCTGCGCGCTGTACTTGATTCCTGGTGCATGATCAAGGCACTCTTGACGCGTGCCTTGAGGCGTTGCAACTCCTCGTCATGAATTCCTTCACTCAGTCGTATCAATTCGGCAATCATCACGTCCAGGGTTTCCTGGGCCCGCTCCGTGGTCGTCCCCGCGTAGGCCATGATGCTGCCGCGATCACGCAAGGTATGGCAGGAGGCGTAAACCGTGTAACACAGCCCCCGGTTCTCACGAACTTCCGTGAACAGGCGTGAACTCATGCCATCGCTCAGAACTCCCACGGCACCACGCGCCTGGAAGTAATCCGGGTTAGAGTAGGGAACACTGGGATAGGAAACCCCGATGTGTGTCTGGACGGAAGGTTCAGAGAGGTGGACATACCCGGCTTCCCGTTCTCCCTCATCGATTGCCGGCAGATCGGCCGGTTGCCAGTCGGCAAACAGGTTGCCGACATGCTCCCGCAGGGATTCCCACTCGATCTTTCCGGCCACTCCGAGGATGGTATGGTTCGGCCGGTAGCAGGCCTGGTAATGCTGCCGTATTTGGTCCGCAGTAATTTGTTCCACGGATTGCTGGGTTCCCTGTGAGTTGCGTCCGTAGGGAGAGGCGTATTGTTGACGTCGCAGACTCTGCATGACTTTTTGGGCCAGGTCGTCCTCGATCGCTCGTAACTCCTGCCGGCAGACCAGGCGGCCTTCTTCCAACTGGTCTTCAGGTAAATGAGGTCGACAGATGAGGTCCGCATAGATATCCAGGGCAGCGTGAATTTGTTTTGCCGGCATCGCCGCAGCATAACTGGTGTGAGAGATAGAGACCGAGGCGGACTTCGAGACACCAAGCGTCTCCAGGTCCTTGATGAAGTCGCGGCTGCTGCGCGAACCACAACCACGTTGCACCATTTCGCAGGTGAAGTTGCTTAGTCCCAGCTGATCAGCAGGATCACGCATGGCACCGGCCGGCAGGAGCCAGGTAAAGGCAGCCGATTCCAGCCACTGCATCGGCTCGGCGACCAGGACCAGGCCATTGTCAAACTGGTGAGAGAGGATAGTGTTGCTCAAGATAATGGATCGATTCGCCAGGTTCGGTTGTCAGTCATAGCGCCGCGCCCCTTAGGATACGTACCAGGACCCATTGACGACAAGATGCCTGCCAGAAAGATGGTCTATGCAAGGGCGACATCCGCGACCTTGTAGACCGTTTTGACCCGGTAAAATCCCAGGCGTTCATAGAGCCGCAGGGCCCCGTGGTTCTGCGTGGTGACCTCCAGCGTGGCCGTGGTTAAACGACGGGCCCGAAAACTGTTCAGGGCAGCGTGAATCAGGTGTGTGCCCAGGCCCAGCCCTCGATGCTCCGGGATGATGCCCACGTTCTGAATCGCCCCACAGCCCTGGCGGTTTTCCACGCCCTGGATGGTTCCACAAGCCTGGGGCGCACGACCGTCCACCCCCTGGTACTGAAGCAGCCAGGTAGATTCAGCAATAAATGTTTCGCGACGGGAGATTTCACGCATCAGCCGCAGGCAACCTTCGTACTCACCAAAACAGGGAAAGACGTTGGCATCGATTTCATACTCGAAACTGCGATACTTGGCTTCCGCATGCGCCTCCAGTAACTGCTCGCTCCAGGGCAGCAAGGAATAACCCGCCGGTAGGGCCTGTGGAATCGTGAAGTCCCGGTGCAGCGGGATTTCCATGCGATATCGTTTGAAATACGTCATGCCCATCTTCATTCTCGTTTTCACCACCCACAGTTTTAAGCTTCCGGGCGGATCGTACCCCGCTGGCGACTGTATTAGGCCATCCTATAAATGCTGACGGGTTCGGTCAACGATTTTCAACTAATTAGTCATGCCAAATGTCCGTGACGCTCCCAGGTGCGGCCGGCAAAATATCGACTCACCGGTTGGACCTGTTTGCCTGATCGGTTGTCAGCGATGGGGAAATGTGCCAAACCCGGAACCCCCATTATATTTGATAGTCTTGGAACAGACCGGACTCGTGGTTTGCTCGGATGTTGCCGGGAAGTTTGTCGTAAGGCGAGTAAGCTCTGCTTTCGAGCGGTGTTAAGATGTTCTGGTTGGGTCAATCTGACGGCTGGCAGCCAGGTTCAAAACGCCATATTGTAGAGATTATCAGTGCCCTGGATGCTTAAAATCTGTGTGAGATGTCCCAGTTATTCCGATAACGACTAGGAGCCCCTCCTATCTTAAATTCCGGTAAACACCGGTGTTACGTTATCAATTAGAGGATCCTTTCCGTGCGCAGATTACCTACACCATCCTCGTGCCTTAAGTTAGTTTTGACCTCGATGTTGCTTTGCCTGGTTTGCAGCGGTCGGCCGAGCAATGCCGAGCCCCTGGAATGGGCACTGGAATCGGTTTATACCGCTTCGTTCCTGGAAGCCACGGATATCCAGGATGGTGACAAGGCGCCCGCTGACAAGGAAACAGGAATTTGCTGCCAGCCAACGACACTCTTTCAATGGAGCTACGGGACGGTGACCCGTGGACCTGATCCAGCAGCCTCGATGAATACCGACCGTCCTGATTTCACCGAATCTTCCCGAACCGTGGGACAGGGAGTAACCCAATGGGAACTGGGGTATACCTACAGCTACAATGACGACAATGGCGTCCAGGCTCGTTCCCATAATTATCCAGAGGCCCTGTTGCGAGCCGGTATCCTGGCAGACTGGTTGGAATTGCGCGTTGGCTGGTGCTATGCAGAACAGGTGGCGCAAACAACCGGTGGCAGTCGAGAACGTTCCTATGGAAGCGAGGACCTTTACCTGGGCTTTAAGATTGGCTTGACACCTCAAGATGGTTGGTTGCCCGAAATGGCGCTGATACCGCAGATGATGGTACCCATCGGTTCCGGCGGACTCACGGCGGGCGAATGCTTGCCGGGTATTAACTGGATTTATAGCTGGGAGTTGAACGACCGCTGGGTCGTTGCTGGCCAAACCCAGCTAAATCGGGCATTGGACACGGTGACCAATCGACCGTTCCTGGATGTTTCACAGTCTGCAACCATGGGGCTGGGGATCACGGAACGCCTGGGTGGTTACCTGGAATGGTATGTCATGATTCCGGACGGAGCGGATGTTGATCCAACGTTACACTACTTGAATGGTGGGTTTACGTTTGCGGTCAACGAAGATTTGCAGCTCGATGCTCGTGTCGGCCGTGGGCTGAGCCAGTCAGCCGATGACTATTTTGCTGGCAGTGGCCTGGTTTTCCGCTACTAGAACCTGTTTTGAACTTCTGGTTGAAGCGTTTAGACGTCTCCGCTTCACTTGTCGCCGCACCAACGGGCTGTTACATTGAAACGAGGTTTTGGTTAACCAAAACCTTTTTTTATGCAAGCAGAAATCGGCTGCGTGGCGGGCTGGAATGGCTCCCGCTGCTTTGGGAGGATCAGGGTATGGCGTTTATCAAAGTTACCATGCGGGGATTGCTGACAGGCGGGGCGCTGATGTTGGCGCTCACGATGCCGACCGCCCAGGGGCAGGAGTCGCAAACGCAGAAGCGCTTGATCGTGTGTTCCACTACCCAGGTTGCTGATTTTGCCAGGCAGGTCGTCGGTGATCGTTGGCGTGTGGCCTGTGTCCTGGCACCCGGACAGGACCCCCATCTTTACGAGGTAAAAACGGGTGACGCCAAGCTGGTTGCGCAGGCAGACCTGTGCCTGGAAAATGGTTGGCACCTGGAGGGTAATGATTGGATGCGCAAGCTGGCCAAGGATGCTGGCAAGCCGATTTTCAGTTGCCTTGAAGGTGTGACTCCTTTGAAACTGACCGAGGAGGGAGCTGAGGTACTCGATCCGCATGCCTGGTTTTCACCAAAGAACGCTGCGGTTTATGTGACAAATATTGAGAAGGCCGTTTCCAGTCTGGACGCGGAACATGCCGCGGAATACCAGGCCCGGACAGCACTTTACCGTGCACAGTTAAGAACACTCCACTTGTGGATCGTGCGGGAGTGTAACCGCTTGCCAATCAAGCAACGTCAGCTGGTGACCAGCCACGACGCCTTTAACTACTTTTGCCGGGAGTATGGATTCACGGCAGCTTCACCGGCAGGATGGAGTACCGGCCAGGAAGCAGGTGGAGGTGTTACCCCCCAGCGGCGACGGGCAGCAGTCGAGTCGATTCGCAAATTTGGTGTGAAGTCGATTTTCGTGGAGACAAGTGTCAATCCAAAGTTGATTCGCCAGATTGCTGCGGATGCAGGAGTACAGATTGGTGGACAACTGTATTCCGATTCAATGGGTGAGGCAGGATCGGCGGGAGAAAGTTATCTCGGCATGATGCGTGAGAATGTACTGACCATTGTCCAGGGGCTAAAATAGCCGGGCCCGGAGATTGCCGACATCTGGTTGGATGGAGATGTCCTGGCAACGGAAAATAGATCATGCGTCCCCTGCTGGCACTTGCGTTAGCCCTGATTGTGCTGGGATCCGTCCAGGCTTACATGAGCTTTGTTGACGGCCTGCCGAAATACCAGTCGGTCGTACCGGCGGAAACCCAGGCTACCGGCCAGTTTCGCCTGGAATTGACGTTGTCCCAGGATGCCCAGCCCGATGCATTTGAGGCGATATCGTTACTGGTCACGTTGCCTCGTCAAGGTGACCGTGTCATCATTCGCAGTGAGAAAGTGATTTCCTGCGCGGATCCCATCATCATTGATTCACTGGCTGGTTTCGTGGCTGGAGACAACGAATTGTTCATCCAGGTGGGTGTCGGAGATGTAGGATTTGGAGAAGTTGGTTCGGCAGCGGATGTTCCTCGGCCAGCCGCGATACGCATCCGCTTGTACCGAGATCAGCAGGTCCTCGTGGAAGAGACGTTGTGGGCTGCCCCCGGCGAACCGATCCAGGGGAAAGTGGTGATTCCGGTACCCGAGATTCCGCAACAGGATGAGGCCAGTGATCATGAGCATTGATACGCAGGATTCGTCCAGGAATGCAAGGCAGTCCACGCGGGACCTGGCGATCGAGGTAGAGAGCCTGACCGTGAGCTATGGTCCGGTCCCCGCGTTGCTGGATGTCTCGCTGGGCATCCCCGCGGGTGAATTAGCCGGTGTGATCGGTCCGAATGGCTCAGGTAAATCGACCTTGATCAAGGCCTTGCTGGGATTCATACGTCCTGATTTTGGTACGGTACGGTTGTTTGGTGAGGCAGCGGAAAAATCCAAGGGACGGGTCGCCTACGTCCCCCAGAGAGGAAGCGTGGACTGGGATTTTCCGGTAACGGTTCGAGAAGTTGCACTCATGGGACGCTATGGGAAAGCGCCTTGGTGGAAGGGACTCAGCCCGGAGGACCACCGCATCGCAGATGAAGCACTGGAAATGGTACGCATGTCGCGCTATCGTGATCGGCAAATCGGGCAGTTGTCCGGTGGCCAGCAGCAGCGTGTGTTCATGGCCCGTGCCATGGCACAGGGGGCGGACGTGTTGCTGCTGGACGAACCATTCGCCGGCGTAGATGCTGCCACGGAAAGGGCGATCCTGGAGGTCCTGGA
>JAZADA010000330.1:0-6953 GCA_036124135.1 Planctomycetota bacterium
GCGACGTCCCCCGCTACCGCGACCCACCCGACTCCCTGATCGACTGCCACCACCCGGTTCAAGATCGCCCCGGTAGCGGTAGTAATACCATTTCAACTGTTGCTTCAAACGCTCACCTGACAAGTGCTCCAGTCGCTCCTGGTCCTCGGGTTTCAATTTAAAGTCCGGATTACTCTCTGTTGCCAGTTCACCACGACGAAATGCTTCAAGCGTTTCATCACTGACCCTGGGAAGGGCCTTGCGTCGACTCATCGAGGCCGCGCGAATCCACTGACGGACCAGGACCATCTGTTCCGTGACCCCTTCTGCCTGGTCGAACAGTCCCTGCCCACGTGACGAAAGCTGTTCACGAAGTCGCGGAAGTTCCTCCTGCATGGACAGAATTTCCGCCAACCGAGATTCCGTCAATTCGAACCTCCCCGATAACATTCCCATGGCCATAACACGTCGACGCTGCTGCGGATCTGAAAACTGTTCAAAGAATGCTTTTTGTTCAGAATCCAAGCTGGCCATGATTTCCGCTTCCTTCGCCTTTATTTTCATGACTACTTTTTCCCGCAACTCTTCCAACCACTTCGAAATACTGGTCAGGTCATTTGCTGGTAATTCTTTTTCCAACAGTTCAGCAAATTTTCGCTGCTCCTGTTCTCTGACGATTTGCTGGATCCGCTTGATCCGTTCGTCTGGCGGCAAGCTCAATAAGTCGGCCCGCTGGCTGGAACGCAAACCACTCAGCCACTCGTGGTACCGAACCATCACCTGGTGCAATCTCTCTCCCTGCGGATGCGCCACGACCTGCTGGTACAGCAGACGATTCTTTTCCTTGGCATCTTGGTCCAGTCCCTTGAAATGATCCCATTTCTTACGCAGTTTTTCTTTCTCTACCAGGCTCATTTCCTGCACGACCCGGGCACGCTCCTTGGAACTCATCCGGTTCAAATCCTGCCAGGAATAAATCCGGATATCATCCGCTTCACGGTCTACCGGAATCGCGACAGGGTCATCTTCCGATGCCTGTACCACCCAACCCAGACCTGCGATCACCGACAAGCCTACGCACAAGAACAAACGTAATTGACCTCTAGATTTCATCGCCCAACTCCTCGGCAAAGACCCCAGAAGCATCCAGCTCCTCAAGGAAGTCCATGTTATCAATCGGATCATAGACATCTATTTCCTGAACCAGCGGCAGGTCATTCAATAATTGCTGATTATCGCGACCACCAAGTCTGTTCACGAGTGCAGAACCTCCCCAGACCATCACGCACACAGCTGCCAGGCTCACGGCCCAGACCCCGAATCGCCAGGTTTTCCAGCGTTTGACGGTCGCCATCACTTCACTTTCAGCCGAAACGACGACCAGTTCCACCGTGCTCTTGGTAAAGGACTCATCCATGACGGACTGCGGCAAATCGTCCATCATGTCCCATGCCTGTTGCAACTGCTTGAGCCGCAACCGGTATTCCGCATTCTCGGACAGGGCATCCTCCACGCGAGAAACATTTTCCCGGCTAAGTTCACCATCAAGATAAGCCACAAGCTCTTCATCAAAGCCGTGCTCTTGCTTATCCTGGTAATCTGGTTTTTCTTGGTTCATGGGTTAACTTTTCGCAGCAATAGTAAGTAATTAGTCTCCGCTATCCACGTGCGACTTCCCCGGTTGTTTGCCAGTCTCTCCGGTCAATAATCCCTTGTCGATGTAGGGTTCAAGGATGTCCCGCAGGTTTCCACGCGCTCGTGACAACAGGCTCTTGATAGCCGCCGTGGAAAGATCCATCGTTTCAGCAATGTCGGCATACGTCATCCCTTCAAACTTGGAAAGCAATAATGCCATTCGTTGCCGGTCATTCAATGCATCCATTGCCACGCGCACCATTTCCGCTCGCTCCGCCGCATCCAATTGCCGGGTAGGCATCAAGCCACTGGCGGCCTGCGCCAACCCATCCAGTGAGTAAGATGGCAACGCACCACTGGAACGAGAAACGATGTTGACTTCACGCCTACGCGAAGCTGATCGTAGTGCATTGTTGGCCACGTTGTGAGCTATCTTGAACAACCAAGTTGAGAACTTGGCACCCGGAACGTATCGCTTGCGAGCTCGATAGATACGCAAGAACACTTCCTGGGCCAGGTCTTCCGATTGATCCCTGCCTCGGATTAAATATCGAAACAACGATATCAGGCGAGACTGGTAGCGCATCACCAGCTCTTCGAACGCTGCCGCGTTATCTTCGCGCACCTGCAGCATCAACCGTACATCTGGATCCAGATCTTCGTAATTCGGCACAGATTGCTCTTGCATCAACAAAGGATTTGCTCACCAACAACAAGTGTTGTTACGCAACAGGAACGTTACCAAACCACCTCGCTAAAAAGCCGTTCACCGTGATCCAGTACGTTACCCTTGCTTGATATTCAGTCTAAACAATCAATGTTAGCTCGGCCACCAGCAGGGAAACCGGGAACATATCAGATCGTCCAGAAACACACGCTCTTTATAAACCCCTGCGAACGATAAAAGTTGCTGGCCAGATTTCCTGTTTCGCCAGGAAACACCTGTTTTATGGCCCCCAGGTACTCAAAACACAGCCCAAATACCCGGGATCAGGTGATCAAGCATCCACGCTGGGATCCTGCAGCGGAACGACTTCCCGTCGCAACTGTCCACAGGCTGCATTGATCGAATCACCTTTGCGAAGACGAAACTGGACATTCAGACCACCATCCTGCAGGATCGATCCAAACTGAGAGATTGCTCGCTTCGAGGGCGTCTTGTAAGGCAAACCGGCTACCGGGTTGTACGGGATGACATTCAGCAGTGCCTTTCGAGAACCTAGCAAAGAGACCAGGTCATGGGCGTGTTCAGGTTGATCATTGATATCTGCCAGCAGAACGTATTCGTAAGTCAGTCGGCGTCCGGTACTCTGGAAAAAATAATCTGCTGCTGCCAGGATCTCGTCTACTCCTGTTTTCGTATTCGTGGGTATCAGGCGATTACGTAGTTCATCATTCGGGGCATGCAACGAAACCGCCAGCTGGTAATGCCGCTCCTGTTCGGCCAGCCTGCGAATTGCGGCAGGCAACCCCACCGTGGAAATAGTCACGCGACGCGTACCTATTCCCAACCCTTCCTGGGATGTCACATCCGCCAGCGCCAGCAGGAGTTGAGAAAGGTTGGCCAGGGGTTCCCCCATCCCCATCACCACAATATTACTGATCCGTTCATCGGCAGGTAACAACTGCTGCAACCGCAATACCTGTTCGACAATTTCAGCAGACGTCAGGTTGCGTTCTACGCCATCAAGCCCACTGGCACAAAAAACACATCCCATCGCACAACCCACCTGGGTGCTAATGCAAATTGTTCTGCGTGACCCTTCACGCAACATGACGCATTCAATACGACCCCGGTCTGCCAGTTGCAGAACGAGTTTTTCGGTACCATCTTCATCTTCGTGACAACGTACAATTTCAGTCTGCCACAGGCAAAACGTCTGTTTCAGCTGCTGCCGCAATGATTCGGGCAAATCCGTCATCATGTCAAAATCAGTGGCACGCCCCGGAAACAGCCACTTGATCAATTGTCGCGCACGGTAGGCAGGAAACCCCTGTTCCTGCATCCAGGCATGCAACTGTTCGTGCGATAGGTCCAGGATTGGTTTCATGCCAGTTGTTTTGAAATAACCTGCTGAAGTTGATTGGTTTCCAGCGCCTTCTCAAAAGCCTCCAGGTCAGGGCAAACAAGATGGCTACACAAACGAATGACCCAGTTGTGCTCGAGTGGACTGATACTGATGACTACTTTCCCATGCGAATAAGCTTCCCACATTTCAATCGCCGTTCCCATGGAGGCTTCCGGTACATAGGCAACCACGACATCCACCTCTCGACACATGTGGTTGTGCCCGGTAAACGTAGTTCTTGCTGTCTCGTCATCATACGCCAACGACTGCTCATTACCCTGGAGTGGATCATAGATATCACTCTGCTGGAAATACTTGCTCAACAATCCCTTTAATTGCTGGCGATAATCCTGCTCCACCAGGGTTTCACCGCGATTCGATCCCTGCATAATCCCTGCCAAGAAAAATCGCATGTTCCCTGGATTCCCGACTAACAAAAAAATAAAGATCCGACTACGATCTAGAATACGTTCAAGTATCCAGAAAACCAACCGCCACAGACGTTGATTTCCATTTTCCTTTCCTTCTGATGAAAACGGATAGGCTTATGTCCGCAACCGAGCACTCCACTATTGACTCCCAGTTGGCCCTGAAGCATGTGATGAAATTAATGGGTATCGTCGGCAAGAGCGGACAGGAGAGCAAAGCAGCGAACTACGTCATCAAGGCCCTCCTCAAAGGGGGTGCCCAGGCCCGTTTCATTGAATCCGATGCGGCACATCGTCGCTCACCTATTGGCGGTGAACGTGGCAATCTGGTGATGAAACTGCCCGGAACTGTACGTGGCCCCAGACGGATGCTGTCTGCCCACCTCGACACGGTACCTATCTGCGTTGGATCCCAGCCACAACGCAAGGGAAACCTGGTCAAATCGGCTGACCCAACCACGGGACTGGGAGCTGATAACCGGGCGGGAACTGCCGTACTGCTAACTACAGCTTTGCACCTCCTGCGGCACCAACTACCCCACCCTCCGTTAACCTTCTGTTGGTTCGTCCAGGAAGAGGTTGGGTTACTGGGTGCACGACATGTCAGCAAGGGGTTGCTTGGAAAACCAAAACTGGCTTTCAACTGGGATGGCGGTGGCCCTACCAAGCTGACTATTGGTGCGACGGGCGGATACCGTATGCAGATTGAAATCGAGGGGTTGGCAAGCCACGCAGGCGGCGCACCAGAAAAGGGGATCAGCGCTATTGCTATCGCCGCCCTGGCCATCGCGAACCTTCAGCAAAATGGCTGGCATGGGCTGATTCGCAAGGGAAAGCATTCCGGCACCAGCAACGTCGGTTATATCGAGGGAGGTGAAGCCACCAACGTGGTTACCGATCGTGTTACCATCCGTGCCGAAGCACGCAGCCACCACCCTGGATTTCGCAAACGAATCGTAACCGCCATTGAGAAAGCATTTCGGCAGGCGGTCAAGCAGGTTCCAAGCAGCAATGGAAAAACCGGCAAGGTTCGCATCGACGGCCGCCTTGATTACGAGTCATTTCGACTATCCAAAAAAGAACCATGTGTCCAGGCGGCCCAGGCGGCTGTCCAGTCTCTCGGACACAGCCCCCTGTTGGCCGTTGCTAATGGCGGACTCGATGCCAACTGGATAACACGACATGGGATTCCCACTGTTTCACTGGGCTGCGGACAGGCCAATGCACATACCGTGGCTGAAACACTCAACATCCAAGAGTATCAGCTGGCATGTCAAATCGCTCTGCAACTGGCGACCCAGACCTAAGGAGTAATGCATGGAACTGGATGATGAACTTTGTCTTTGCTTTCACGTGACCAAGCGAAAAGTCATCAATTACATTCGCGTGGAAAAACCTCGCCGTGCTGGACAATTAGCCGACTGTTATGGTGCAGGTACTGGCTGTGGATGGTGCCGCCCTTACCTGAAACGACTGTTCGAAGAACTCGGAACCACCGGGGAAACACCTGCCTTACCCACACGAAACGAATATGCAGTACAACGATCTGCGTACGTCCAGGAGGGTAAAGGAACCCCACCCGCTGGGGCCACCAACGAACAAGCTGATTGAAACCAGATATTCTGCCTCCGCCAGTGGGCACTTTGAGCCGAACTGGCATAAAATCCATAAATCCGCTATGATGTGGTCTCACTGGAGGGAAAACTCTCCGTCAGCCTCCATTATCCATGAATTGCCTGTAAAAAGCTCGATTTAGCATCTAGCAGGCCAACCCGCTTCCCATTCCTTTGTAAGCTATTGTGAGATCAAATGGCGCGAAAAGTAGCCAAGAAAAAGGTCACCAAGAAAAAGGCAGCTGCTCCCAAGAAAGCCACGAAAAAGGCTACCAAGAAGAAAGCTACCAAGAAAAAAGCTACCAAGAAAAAGGTTGCCAAGAAAAAAGTGACCAAGGCGGCTGACAAGGACAAGCCTGCCAAGAAAAAAAAGACCACCCGGCGAAAGAAAAAAGCTCCTGAGGAAATTCGCCTTAAAGCTACCTGGGGTGTTTTCAGCCAAACGCTCAAACAGGTTGCCTCCTTTGAGTACCATCAGAAGAAGCAAGCCCTGGACAAAAGCGCTGCCCTGAGTAAATCCGGAAAACCACCTCACTTTGTGCGGGTCGTTAAAGAACCAATCGAAGAAGAAGTGTAAATCCCGGCAATAACCTGGTTCACACTTGAAACCCAGATTCTTCACCTGGACCGTTCCACCTATCAACGGGAAAAGACTGGCGTGCTGTACTGCAGAAGTCCACGATTGGTAAATACGGGGATCCTCTGTTTCCAGGGACTAGCCGTCCTCTTACTGCTAACCGGTTGCCAATCCGAGCCCGTGCCGCCAACCTCTCCATCCTCGGAAGCAACCAAACCTGCGGCTCCGACCAGTGCCACTCCTCTTACGATACGGGAAGTATCTCGCGAATCACTCCAGCTCGAGGACGTGCTTTCTGATCCATTTGTCGTGGAACCAGGAAAACTCGAAATTGCCAGCCCACTGAAATGGGGATTAGCACCGCGCAGTTCGAACTATGTTGCACGCTTTTCTTACGACAGGACTCGACGAACACGATTGCCTCGTATTTGGATCACGGCAACCCCGGCAGAAGGGTCAGAAATCGAAACCGTAACGCCTGACAACGTTATTGCATATTCCAAGCAACTAGCCAATCAACTCAAGAACGATTCAAAGGGCCCGCTCCTGGAATCAGTTAAACCCATGATCATTGCGGATCGCCCTTGTGCACGGTACGTGCGGAAGACACGTTTCATCTTCAAGGATGGAGGCAACGAACGGGCGGTCGTCG
>JAZADA010000331.1:0-6595 GCA_036124135.1 Planctomycetota bacterium
GTCAGGAACAGCCACGATCAACGGATACGACGTTTCGACCCAGGCCGTCAGGGTCCGCCAACACATTGGCTTCGTCTCGGCCAACACAGCGATCTACGATCGCATGACCGCCTGGGAAATGGTTGCCTACTTTGGAAAGCTCTACGGCCTTTCGGACGCCCAGCTACAGCACCAAATGGAAGCACTGTTTGAACGACTCCAGATGAACACTTTCCGTGATGTACTGGGGGCCAAGATGTCATCCGGCATGAAACAAAAGGTGTCCATTGCGAGGGCGCTGGTGCATGATCCGCCCGTGCTCATTTTCGATGAGGCTACCGTTGGGCTGGACGTCCTGGTAGCACGTGCCCTGATGGATACGGTTGCCGAACTACGTGACCAGGGGAAATGCATCATCTACTCCACGCATATCATGCGCGAAGCAGAACGATTATGTGACCAGGTTGCCATCATGTACGAGGGGCATATCCTTGCGGAAGGGACTCTCGAGGACCTATCCGACACCCATGATGAAAAGGATCTGGAAGAGTTATTCTTCGTCCTGATCACGAAACATCGGCAGGCTGATCACCAGGAAGCACATCTCGCATCACCACCGGAATAGCCGTCCCATGAAATGGTCCAACATCAGGTTGATTTTCGCTCGTGAACTGCGTGATCAGTTGCGCGATCGCCGCACCCTGCTGACCATCCTGGCGCTTCCCTTGCTGCTCTATCCCCTGCTGGGTATGACCTACCTGCAAATGGCCCAGTTCCTGAAAGAGTCTCCCACGCGTATCTTGATCCTGGGGGCCGCCCATCTTCCCGTGACACCTTCGCTGCTGGATGATTCCGGCAAGTTGTTTTCAGAGGCACTTCTCTCGAGAGAAAAACAGTCGCTGCTGGAACTCACTATCAACGCGCAGTTACCCGCTGGCGTGACCCCGGAGCAGTTGCCTTCCCATGCCCGAGAAACGATTGAATCAGGCGAGCAGGAAATCATCGTTTATTTCCCAGAAGATTTTTCCGACCAATTGAAAACATTCCGGGAGACCGTTGCCAGGTACCGTACGGAAGATATTTCTCTCGAGGACATGGAAAACGTCTCGGTTCCCGCACCAACCATCTACATCAATACGGCCAGTGACAAATCACAACTCGGGTTCCGGCGAACAGAGAATCTCCTGCGCGAATGGCGAGAATCCATCGTGAAAGCAAGTTTCCTGGAAAGTCGCATTCCGGCACAGGCCAGCACTCCTTTCCAGTTAGAACAGTTCGATGTGGCCAAGACCGCTTCCAAGCAGGCTGCTGTCTGGTCCAAGATCCTTCCCTTCTTCGTTCTCGTCTGGGCGTTGGCTGGAGCTTTCTATCCGGCTGTCGATCTCTGCGCTGGTGAAAAAGAAAGGGGTACCCTGGAAACACTGCTCTGCAGCCCTGCCGATCGACGAGAAATCGTCTGGGGAAAAATGCTCACGATCATGGTCTTCAGTGTGATCACGGCTTTACTGAACTTGCTGAGCCTGGGAGTTACGGGCCTCCTGATTTTTTCCCGGTTATCCCAGATGGCAACCATTCCAGTGCAAATCGGCATTCCTCCGTTGCATGCCATTGGCTGGCTGTTGCTGGCATTGATACCGATTGCAGCTCTCTTTAGCGCGCTGGCTCTCTCGGTGGCAGCCTTTGCACGCAGCACCAAGGAAGGCCAGTACTACCTGATGCCACTACTGCTGATCTGCATGCCCTTGATGACTCTTTCCATGCTGCCCAGTGTTGAACTCGAACTGGGGACCAGCCTGATCCCCATTACGGGTATGGTGCTGTTACTGCGTACACTTGTCGAACAGCAATACCTGGTCGCTGTCCAGTTTGCAGTCCCCGTCCTGGGTGTCACCGCGATTGGTTGTTGGCTGGCCAGTCGTTGGGCCATTGCACAATTCAACAACGAATCGGTCCTTTTCCGTGAGAGTGAACGTGGCGATTTACGACTCTGGCTACGGCACCTTGTCCAGACGCGCGGAGACACTCCCTCGGCCGGCATGGCTGTTTGCTGCGGACTCCTGCTGCTGGTCCTGCATTTCTTTGCCAACTTCATCTTTCCTGATGGAACGAATTCCTGGACTGGCATGGTAATTTCGACACTCGGCCTGCAGGTGGGATTACTGCTGGTTCCTACCTTGCTGTTCGCTTACTTGCTAACTCGGCGCCCGGCCCAAACCTTCCTGGTGCAGGCCGTGTCTCCCGTTCCCTGCCTGCTGGCCATCGTGCTGGCCGCTGCCCTGCATCCCCTGGTCATACAACTCGGCGCCTTTATTCAATGGATCTACCCAATGAATCCCGGTACCGTGGCTGCCCTGGAACCCGTGCTCAAGTTGCTGGCTGACACCCCGTGGTTTTACGCTGTCCTGGTCATCGCACTTACCCCGGCGATCTGTGAAGAGCTCGTCTTTCGTGGTTTCCTGCTCTCCGGGTTCCGTCAATTGGGAAATACCTGGTCGGCGATCATTCTTTCCAGTCTTTTCTTTGCCATTGTCCATGGCATTCTTCAGCAATCACTCAACGCATGCATCCTGGGAATAGTGATTGGCTACATCGCGGTCAAGAGTCGCAGCATCCTGCCCTGTATCCTTTACCATCTGACACACAATACAATCTCGGTGCTTCACTCACGCCTGGACCCTGGCACCGCCCCTGGAGGTGGGCTGGCAGACTGGATTTTCGTGCTGGATGCGCAAAACCAATACCAGTATCAACTCGTCGTACTCGTGCTCGGATCCTGCGTCGCTGCCGGCATCCTGTTTTACTACATCCGGCTGCCCCTGCACCTTTCTCCTGCAGAAGCGTTGCACAAAGCAACCCAGGATTCTATCGATCATGCCTAAGCAGCCCCTGTCACCAGGAACTTTCACCCTGCGAGCGCGTTACCTGCTCACCATGCAGGAAGCACCAAGCGAAGACGGCTATATCACCATTGCTGACGGGCAGATTGTCGCGATCGGCAAGAATCACCAGGTGGAACCTGTTTTCGACCTGGGCGATGTGATCCTGATGCCAGGCCTGGTCAATGCACACACTCACCTGGAATTTAGCGACCTGGCAAATCCGTTACCCGCAGGAGACACTTTTCCGGAATGGATCCTGGCCGTCATCGCTTCGCGCCGCCGACAGCGAGCAGCGATGGAAGGCCCAGGTTCTCCAGAAGCTTCCGCGCAGGTAGCCGTGGCACACGGGCTAGCCGAAAGTATCCGTTCTGGTGTTACCACGATCGGGGAAATCTCAACCGTACCAGGCAGTCATCACTGGTACCAGCCAGCTGAAATACAGACTGTATTATTCCAGGAAATCCTGGGGCTTTCCGGCGAGGACATACCACGACACGTAAAAACAGCCGGTGAGCACCTGGAGACCTCGACTGCCGATGAGGAAGGCCTCTCCCTGGGAATCAGCCCTCACGCGCCATACTCGGTTCATTACGATCTCTTTGAACGGCTTTGCCAGTTAGCTGCGAAGGCCAGGGTTCCCTGCGCCCTGCACCTGGGCGAAAGCCCGGCTGAGATGGAACTGCTGCGGTCAGGAACGGGGCCTTTCCGTGAAATGCTGGAATTACTCGGGGCCTGGAGTGACTCCGCCATTCCCCGTGGCATCGGTCCCATGGCCTACCTGCAGCAAATCAGCCAGGCACCTTGCTCCTTGATCATTCATGGAAATTTCCTCTCGGAATTGGAATATCAATTCATGGCTGAGCAGGTTGACCGCATGAGCCTTGTTTACTGTCCGCGAACCTATCACCACTTCCATGACCGGCCGTACCCCTTGCAGGCCATCCTGGACCACGGGGTACGGGTCGCACTGGGTACGGACTCGCGCGCCTCCAATCCGGATCTGGATCTGCTGGCCGAGATGCAACATGTCGCTCATGTGCATCCCGAGACGGATCCCTCGCTAATCCTGGAAATGGGTACTCGGCAGGGTGCCAGGGCCCTGGGCCTGGAGCAAACATGCGGCAGCCTGGTTCCGGGAAAACAGGCAGACCTGGTAACGATTGCGTGTGAGCCTGGGCGTCTTGCAGACCTGGCATCCGTCATCACCGCTCCGGGCGCGACGATTGAAGGCGTCATGCGTGCTGGCCAATGGCTCGTCGCTCCCTCCAGCCGATAGCGGCTGTCATTTCAGCCCGCACTTCCCGGCTCGACTGATTCTGCCAGGGCCAGCATTTTGTCCACGATCTCCATAGGATCATCAATCCCTGCTCGTTCGATACGTCGACATTCACTAAGACTCCGAAACCACGTCTCCTGGCGGCGAGCAAACTGCCGTGTTCTTACGGTTACTCGTTCGATCGTCGCCTCAAGGGATGTACCCTGCTGCAACATCTCGATCACTTCCCGATACCCGACGGCCTGGGATGCAGTCCGACCAAGGGACTGGTATTGCTCGAGCAACTTTTCCACTTCCTCGACCAGGCCCGCTGCGAACATGGCTTCCACGCGTTTCTCGATCCGAGAATGGAGTACGGGGCGAGGCCAGCCGAGCACGAAAACACGGCATTTTTCGGCAGGCTGTCCCTCGTCAAATTGTTCCTGCTGATGGCTGATCGGTTGCCCCGTTATCTTGTGAACTTCCAGTGCCCGAATGATTCGGCGTTTATCATGGGGATGGAGTCGGTGCGCGGTCAAAGGGTCAACCTGTGCCAGTCGCTGGTGCAAGGATTCGACACCCGCTGCCTCCAGTTCCTTTTCTATTTGTTCACGAAATTCCCAGTCTGCCGGCGGACCTTCATAAATTCCTCGCAACAATGATTTCAAATAGAGAGGCGTCCCTCCTACGAAGAGAACCTGGCGGCCAGCCTGGCGAATACGATCGATCGCCAGGTGTGCTTCATTCACGTACTGGGACAGGCTGAAGTCTGTCTCCGCAGAAACAACATCCAGCAAATGATGTGGCACCACTTAGCGTTGTTGAGTGGTCGGTTTCGCCGTACCAATGTCCATTTGCTGGTAAACTGCCATCGAGTCAAGCGAGATAACCTCCGCATCCAGGCGTTGTGCCAACTGAAGGCCGATCTCGGTCTTCCCACTGGCCGTAGGTCCCGTGACGTACCAGCAATCGGTAGCAGGGGGTGTCGATTTTATTGTCATTTCACTGAAAACCCGGGGTCACCGGCTCCTGGCGATTGCCAGTTAACGGTGCCCTGTCTACCATAGATAGTTTGATGAATGAACGGCTTACTGCCACGTGGGCAGGTTCATTTCATACTGATATCAAACCCGGTGCGTGTAAAGGGGAGCGACGTGAGCCAGGACGGGCAGCAGATCTTGTCACGACTAATGAGCGTGATCGAAGACCGCAAGCAGAATCCACCGGAAAAATCCTACACCACCACGTTACTGGCAGGTGGCACTGCTAAAATCGCTGAAAAAATTCTGGAAGAGGCGCGGGAAGTCGTTGAGGCAGCCGATGAAACAGACGCTTCCGCCCGGGACCACCTGATCCATGAGGCGGCAGACTTGATCTTTCATTTAATGGTGATGCTAGGCTATAAATCGATCTCCTGGGAAGAAATTGAAGTGGAACTGGGCCGACGTTTCGGTATTTCGGGTCTTGATGAAAAAGCCGCGCGAACCTCATCCGAGGCACCGGAATCGTAATCTAGAACCATCGCGAATTGATCGTACCGGCATGGACTTCATGCTGATGACCCGGTCTTTCCAAGGTTCATCAACCTGGAAACCAGTTGCTGATTTTTAAATGAAAGCAAACCATGACTAACCTACGTATTGGAATCCCCAGCAAAGGCCGGCTCAGCGACCATGCCAAGGGCCTGTTACTGGAAGCCGGACTGAACTTCCGTCGCCAGGATCGCAGCCTGTTTGCCAGTGTACGGGGAATGCCTATCGAGATCATTTTCTTGCGCACCGATGACATTCCTTTACTTTGTGCCGAGGGCGCCATTGACCTGGGTATTACCGGCAGTGATCGCGTACTGGAATCTGCTGTTGAACTGACCACGCGACTGGCCCTGAATGTTGGTAAGTGTCGACTGACGGTCTGCATTCCTGACTCATCAGACATCACCTCCGTATCGCAACTCGATGGGTGTCGCATTGCAACCAGCTTCCCGAACATTACCCAGTCCTATCTCGCCGAGCACCAGGCAACGGCTCACCTGGTACCCCTGTCGGGTTCTGTCGAGATCATGATCTCCCTGGGAGTCGCCGATGCCATCGTGGACCTGGTGGAAACCGGCAGCACCCTGGCGGCAAATCGATTGCGTATCCTGGAAGATATCGGACATTACGAGACGGTTTTGATCCAGAACGATCGCAAGCAACACGAAGAGCTCGCTGACCGCGTCGTGCGCCGCCTGGAAGGCGTCGTGATTGCTCGAAGCTATTCCCTGTTGGAATACAATATTCCACGTACACAACTGGCAGAAGCAGAACAAATCACGCCCGGCTTCAAATCTCCTACTGTAAATGCACTGGAAGACCCGGACTGGTGTGCCATTCGCGTGATGGTCCATCGCAGCGAGATCCAGGACGTCATGGAACGCTTGGACGCAATTGGTGCTTCGGCTATCGTGGAAACTCACATTTCCAACTGCCGCCTCTAGATGGAA
>JAZADA010000332.1:0-2111 GCA_036124135.1 Planctomycetota bacterium
ACAGAGAATCAATTAATTCCCACCGACTACCCATGATCCAATAAAGGAATACACCATGAAACGATTCGCCCTCGCACTAGTCCTCTCTGCCAGCCTGGCCCCACTCGCCTCGGCTGGCGAATGGGTCAACCTGTTCAACGGCAAGAACCTGGATAACTGGATCCAGAAAAATGGCACCGCGACCTACCGTATTGAAGGAAACGCGATCACGGGAAAAACCACACCTGGTAGTCCCAATTCCTTTCTCTGCACCAAGAAACTGTACGGCGATTTCGAGCTCGAGTTTGAAGTCAAGGTTCACAACCAGTTGAACAGTGGCGTCCAGATTCGTTCCCAGACGAAACCTGTTGCCAAGGGCAAGAAGGAGGAGTTTGGCCGGGTGAACGGACCCCAGGTGGAGATCGAAGCCAGTGGTGCCAAGGGAGCAGAAGCAGGCTATGTCTACGGGGAAGCAACCGGCCGGGGCTGGTTAACCACCAAGGACCGACTCAAGCCCCACAAGGTCATGAAAGATGGTGACTGGAACAAGTTCCGGGTTGTCGCCAAGGGACCCAAGATTGAGACCTGGATCAATGGGAAGCACATCGAAACCCTGGTCGACGAACCTATCTTCAAGACCCACCCCAAGGGCTTTATTGGCCTCCAGGTTCACGGCGTGGGAAACCGGGGGCCCTTCGAGGTTTCCTGGCGCAACATTCGCCTGAAAGAAATCGAATAACATCATGTCACGATT
This sequence comes from Planctomycetota bacterium, assembly GCA_036124135.1. Classification (GTDB taxonomy): domain Bacteria; phylum Planctomycetota; class Planctomycetia; order Pirellulales; family Pirellulaceae; genus JAZADA01. The sequence goes on from JAZADA010000332.1 coordinate 734, forward strand.
GCGACCATGGTTACTGCTGCTCGCCCTCGGAGCTTCTTCGCTTGAGGCAACCGAGCAGCAGGACCAACCGTCACCGCGACCCAACATCCTGATCATCTTCACCGATGACCAGGGCTATGGGGACCTGGGATGTTATGGCAACCAGAAGAACAAGACACCACGCCTTGATCAACTGGCAAAAGAAGGAACCCGCTTTACCAGCTTCTATGCGCAATCCGTCTGTGGCCCTTCCCGATCGGCCCTCTTGACCGGGCGATACCCCTTCCGCAGCAAGGGCTGGAGCATGCCAGCCACTGAAATCACCTTTGCTGAACTTATCAGGAAAGTTGGTTACCAGACGGCCTGCATCGGCAAGTGGGATGTCTCGAATCGCAAGCCGATCATCGAACGCATGCCCAATGCCCAGGGATTTGATTACTATTTCGGTCCTCTCGGAGCCAATGATGGTGGCAATGTTACGTTTCATGAAAACAACAAGAAGGCAGGAAGTACCCGTGACATGGGCAGCCTGACCAGGCTCTACACGGATAAGGCAATTGACTTCCTGGAAAACAAGCGGGATCACAAGCGTCCCTTTGTCCTGTACGTCGCTCACACCATGATGCATACGATCATCGCTGCCTCACCCCGGTTCCGTGGCAAGTCCAGGGGCGGTCTTTACGGTGACGTGGTGGAAGAGTTTGATTTCGAGACCGGCCGACTGCTGGATGTACTGGATAAGCAGGGCCTGCGAGACAACACGCTGGTCATCTACACTTCGGACAACGGCCCCTGGAATCAACCGGCCTATACCAACAAGAAGAAGGGACATCCGGAAGGATCCATTTTCTGGGGAGATGCCGGGCCACTTCGCAACGGCAAGGGATCCTGCTACGAGGCTGGGGTGCGTGTACCCTGCATTGTGCGCTGGCCCGGCCAGGTTGCTGCGCAAGCAGAATCCGCAGCGATTTTCTCAACACTCGACTTCCTGCCCACCTTTGCCAAACTGGCCGGGTTCCAGGTTCCTGCCGATCGCGTCATCGACGGGGTTGACCAGACCGACTTGTTACTGGGCAGCAAACCTGCCGGGAATCGAGAGACATTTGTCTACCGCAACAACGGGGTGCGACAGGGAAAGTGGAAATACCTGAAGGCCAAGCACAACGTGTATGGCTATGCCCGGGATAACAAACGCGAGGAAGTAGAGGAACTCTACGACCTCGACGCGGATCTTGGGGAACGCAAGAACCTGGCAGCAGCCCACCCCGACATCGTCAACCGGCTCAAAAAGCTAATGACAGATATTACCGAGGGAACCTACCAACGTCCCCGCTAACTGGCTCGCCAGTTGCTTACTTTTTCGGTGGGTAAATCTTATGAGGCGTATGGCAGGCTTTGC
>JAZADA010000333.1:0-13238 GCA_036124135.1 Planctomycetota bacterium
CCGTAGTTAGTGAAACTAGCCGGTTGATCGTTGCCATTGAACAGGCTGGCTTCAGTAGCTGGAACGGATTGGGGCGGGCTCTTGGTTGTAATTGCCTGGTTAGCTATGACCGGTGTGGGCAAAGGAGCCAGGGGCTGAAGCGTGGTGGGTGGATTCAGGGTTCGCGCGGTGGTCGGTGGGATGGCGTAGAGCGGCGAGGCAATCACTCCAGGCAAGGGGGTGGTCGGCAAGGGAGCTGCCGGCAGATCATAGCGGGGAGGTGTGTCCTGCCTGGTTTCGGCGATATTACCGGGATTGGTGATATCGCTGGGAGTATTGAGGTCGGAATAAAAGAACGTACCGGTGGGTGTTGGTGCGGGTGCAAACCTGGATTGTCGGACGGTGGGTGCCGCTGGAAGGGTCGTGGGGAAGTCACCGTCCGGCGTTGGTGCGAGCGGAGCCTGGATCGATGGTGTAGTCGCGGTGTTTTGATTGGGATCGTTTTGATTAGGTTCCATGGGTTCGGAACCAGGTTGTGGGGTTGTGACTGCGGAGGGTACTGCTGCGGGATCGGCAAGATCGGAATAGAAAAAGGTACCTGGGGATTCTTCGCGATCAGCCGGCACGATGGCAGGAGCCTCTTCGTTTTTCGAGTTTGCGGGCAATTGCGCGATCAGTGCTGATCCACAGGACAGGAGCCCCAGGGTTAGCGCCAACCAAGTAAGATATCTTTGATTCATGAGCCAGGCTTCCGTAATACAGGCACTGTGAATTGCTGGTGGTTAACCTAGAGACATAGCTCGTCTCTCCCGGGAGACGAGTATCTCTAGGGAACCACATCGGCGTTGCCTGCCGGAAAATTCAGAATAATCTGCATAACCGCTAAGATTTTCCCAGATTTCGGGATAGGCAAAAAACCAGTAGACACCCCAGGTTAACAGCCTGTTGAGCAGGTGGGAGTTGCGAGCCGCTGGCCTGTTTGGCAGGGCTGTCAGCAGATTGGCTGGCCAGGTTGTTTCCCTGGATCACCCGAACAATTCATAGACTGGTTGTCCGCCGTTGACCAGGTTGTGGGGTCTTCCGAAGCGATCGTAGATACGACCCTGGTAGTCGATACCGAGTGCATCATAGATGGTGGCTGCCAGGTCTTCGGGGCTGGTAGGACGGCTGGTGGCATAGCCGGCATCGCGATCGGTTTCGCCGTAAACCAATCCCCCCTGGATCCCGGCGCCGGCCAGGACGGCGGGAAAGAGTGTGCTCCAGTGTCCCCTGCCCCACTTGTCGTTGGCCTTCGGGGTCCGGCCCATTTCCCCCATGGCAACGACGAGGGTTTCGTCGAGCAGGCCACGTTGTTCGAGGTCCGTCAACAGGGCGGATAGCGCCTGGTCGAAAGTGGGCAGCAGATTTTTTTCAAGGTAGTTGCTGGTGCGGTGGGAGTCCCAGCTATAGCCATCGACGCAGTCGTAGTGAACGGTGACAAATCGAACACCTGCCTCGACCAACCGCCGGGCCATCAGGGTCGATTGTCCGAAGAGGTGTCGCCCGTACTGGTCGCGCAACGAACTTGCTTCCTGTTGAAGGTCCAGTGCCTGGCGTGTCTTATCGGAGGCCACCAGGTCGAGTGCACGTTTTCGGAACTGGTCCATGGCATCGATGTTCAGGGCATTTTCTGCCATGTGACGCTGCTGGTTGAACTGGTCCAGCAGGGAAGCACGTCCCTTGATTCGGTCCAGCGATATTCCTGCGCGCGGTTGCAGTCCCGAGATGGCAAAATCGAGTTCTTCATCGGTGCAGTCGCGGAAGTATGGGTTGTCCTTGCTGTCGCGCTTATCGATGACGGTATTGAGTGGGTCATAGGATCGTCCCAGCCAGCCAGCTGTTTCTCCAGGTCGACGTAGCTGGACCTTGTAATCCTGCAGGCGTCCGAGGGAATTAGGAACGACCACGTAGCTGGGCAGTTCGAGGTGTGCCTGTCCGGCATGTTGCAGGTCATGTTGCTTGACGACCGATCCCATCGAGGGCCAGTCGTTGGGCGTGACGTTGAAGCCACCCCCGATCGGGATGTTCCAGCGGTGTCCGGTCTGGATGTAGTGACCGGCGCCACTGTGATCGTTGTAGGAGTGGCTCATGGTTTTCACGACGGCATACTTATCGGAGATAGCAGCCAGTCGAGACAGGTGTTCACAGATCTTGAGATCGGGTGAACGTGCGGGAGTGGGTTTAAAGGGGCCGCGGATTTTCTCGGGGGCCGTGGGCTTCATGTCGAAGCTTTCCAACTGGCTGGGCCCGCCAAAGAGAAACATGAAGATGACTGACTTGGCACGTGGTTGCCGACGCGGAGTTGCCTGTTCGGCGGCCAACAGTCCGGGGAGATTGAGTCCCAGCAGTCCGGCGCCGCCGGCCTGGAGAATTTCCCGCCGGTTAAACGGTTGGGTCTTGTTTCGATTTGCGCCTTGTATGGTGAGCATGAGTGGGTCTTCCAGGAGTGCTGACCAGGTCGTTAACGACAGCTTGCTAGCCTACTGACTGGATTAGCGGTTCACAAGACGATCTTCCCTCAGAAGGCGGTTTTTGACAGACTTTAGCCGCCTCCGGGTGCGGATGCGTTGATTTTCTAAGGAGTTATAGCAAAGGATGCTGGTGATGCGTCGAATGATTTCCCGTGAGCTTGGTGGGTGGAGCTGCTATGCAGTAATTACTCGGCGATCCTGTCTTGCCTGGATGTTGCTGTTGCCATTCTTGTTTTCCGCCGAGGTTATCTCGGCACAGGATGCGCCTGCGGAGAACACCACGGTAACGGCAACCGTGGATGATTCGACTGGGAACACGGACCTGGCCGCAGAGGTCGTGGCCGCGAAGGAGGACCTGGAGGTCGGTGTCGTGGCAGCCCAGGAGGAGTTATTTGTTGATGCCACGCAGTGGTTAGAGGGGCACGTTTTCCCGCGGAGCATGCAGGGGGTTCATTTCCTGCTCAAGGATTACCAGTGGTACTGTTTGATTGCCGTCATCTTCCTGGGTTTTTTCGCAGACCTGGTGACACGCCAGACATTGAAGTGGCTGACCCGAGCCTGGTTTCGTTACGTCCGGACGGGCACCGAGAAAGAGTCACCCCAGAATCCCTGGAAGCCCCTGGGATTACTTGCCCAGGTCCTGACCTGGTACTGGGGTACGCGGTTTATCGGTCTGCCAGCCCAGTTGACGATGGTGCTGCTGGTAGCATTGAAATTCTTCGCGGTATTCGTGGCGGTTTGGACGACCTTTCGCTTGATTGATGTGATGGCCAATTACCTGGCTCGTCGCGCGGAAAAAACGGCGACCAAGTTTGATGACCTGTTGATCCCGTTGGTTTCCAAGTCGTGCAAGGCGTTGTCGATATGCGTGGGAGTGATCCTGTTCGCCGATATGTTTGACCTGGATTGGACAGCACTGGTAGGTGGGATCGGCCTGGGGGGTGCGGCCATCGCCTTTGCCTCGCAGGATGCGTTGGGGAATTTCTTTGGTTCGCTAACGGTGTTGACGGATCGACCGTTTGAAATAGGTGACTGGATCCTTACAGATGGTGTGGAAGGAACGGTCGAGACGGTAGGGATTCGTAGTACGCGGGTTCGCACGTTTTACAATTCGCTGGTCACGTTACCTAACAGTCGATTAACGACGGCGGTAGTGGACAACATGGGCAAGCGTCAGTACCGTCGCCTGCGTGTGACACTGGGCGTGGAGTACGGCACGAGTCCTGCGCAAATCGAAGCATTCGTGGAAGGGATTCGCGAGTTGTTACGACGGCATCCGTTTACTCGCAAGGACTACTACCATGTCTACTTCAATAATTTTAGTGACAGCAGTCTCGATATCCTGCTTTACTGTTTCCTGGAGTGTCCCGACTGGGGGATGGAACTGAGGGAACGGGAACAGCTATTCCTGAACATTCTTAACCTGGCGGAGCGTCTTGGTGTTTCGTTTGCATTTCCCACGCAGACGTTACATATGTTCCAGCAAGGAGATGGAGAAACTCCGCCGGCGCCGGATCTAGCTACTCCGGGGCGTGCCGGCCAGCAGATCGCGGCCGAGATCGCCGGGCCTCTTGCGGATCCGGCTGATCGGCCTGGTCCCGTTGAGTTCAGCGGGCCCACGAATATTGGCGGTTGAGTGGTTGCTGGGTTTTCACTGCTTGGGGGCAAGAAAAGTCCACGGGTAGTTGTTTTCACAGGGAAACATCAGCTATTATCTGGAAGTTACGGGATTTGATTTCAGGGTCCCGGACCAGTGAGCAGGCGCGCTCTGCTGATGGCTTGAACCTCGTGGAGAAATGACCCATGAATGAAATTGCAGTTGTCGTTATAGGTATCGTGGGCCTCTTTGCCCTTTTCGTGGGCTGGATGGTGATGAGCTATGGCAAGTTGTGGTTCCAGGCTTTCATGTCCAAGGCTGACATTAGGTTGTTTAGTCTCGTGGGAATGGGTTTTCGACAGGTGAATCCTAGAGTGATTGTCAGTGCCAAGATTCGTGCACGACAGGCCGGTTTGGATATCAATGTCCGTGATGGCATTAGCACGGAGCGACTGGAAGCTCATTACCTGGCAGGTGGTAACGTGTTGAATGTAATCCATGCGATCATCGCGGCACATCGCGCCGGGATTGACCTGGATTTTGATCGCGCGGTGGCCATTGACCTGGCCGGTCGAGATGTGCTGGAAGCGGTCCAGACCAGTGTTGACCCGAAAGTCATTGATTGCCCGGACAAGGAACGTAGTGGCAAGTCGACCCTGAGTGCGATTGCCAAGAATGGTGTCGAATTAAAGATTAGTGCCAAGGTCACGGTACGAACCAACCTGGAGCAGTTAATTGGTGGTGCCACGGAAGAGACCATCATCGCGCGTGTTGGCGAGAGTATCATTTCTTCAGTGGGTTCATCGGATGATCACCTGACGGTACTGGAAAATCCGGACTTGATCACCAAGGCCGTGTTGGAGCGCGGGTTGGATGCCCAGACGGCATTTGCGATTGTTTCGATTGATATTGCTGACATTGACGTCGGTGAAAATATCGGTGCTCGATTGCAGGCTGACCAGGCAGAAGCGGATACGCGAGTTGCCCGGGCTGAAGCGGAGAGTCGTCGCGCGGAAGCGGTTGCCACGGAACAGGAGATGAAGGCGAAAGTCGCCAGCAACCGATCTGAGGTGGTGCTGGCAGAAGCGGAAGTGCCGTTGGCCATGGCCGAGGCATTTCGCGGCGGAAACGTTTATCTCAACAAGGAATAGCCAGGGCTACTGCCCGACGCTGGGATCCATTCTTTGGTGATGATGTTTTTTCTTACCCGATCTAACGAGAGGTTTTCTGATGACAACCTTATTGCTGGTTTCTGCGCTGATGATAGCTGAACCGACGGACAAACAGTTGCCCCTGTTAAAAACCTTTCGCCAGGAGTTTATCTCGATTACACCTGGTCGCGGACGTTTTCCCCGGACGTTCACGATGGGTACCAAGGGTGGTCAACAGGCTGCGGAGCAGCCGGCGCATGAGGTGACCATGGCCCAGGACTTCCAGGTTGCCAAGTACGAGGTGCCCCAGGACCTTTGGGAGGCGGTCATGGGGAGTAATCCCAGTCGCTGGAAGGGACCTCGTAACAGCGTGGAAATGTTGACCTTCGAGGAAGCAGAAATGTTTTGCGTCAAGGTGACCGGGTTGTTGCGCGCGGCGAAGCTGATTGGCCCTGGGGAAGTGGTTCGTTTGCCGAGTGAAGCGGAATGGGAGTACGTGGCCCGTGCTGGTACGAAGACTCGCTATTCGTTTGGCGATGACGTGGCGGACCTGGACGCCTACGGATGGCACACTGGAAATGCGGCTGGTAACGATCCACCGGTGGGTGCCAAGAAACCCAACGCCTGGCAACTGTATGACGTGCACGGCTATCTCTGGGAATGGTGCCTGGACACGGGGCATGCGAACTACCAGCAGGCTCCGGCGGATGGTTCGGCCTGGATACGTGGCGGCAATGCCAAGCAGCGTGTCTTGCGTGGTGGCAGCTGGAAGGACAAGGCGGAGAAGCTGACCAGTGCATATCGTTGGCTGGTACCCGCAACCCTGAAAGATGATGCCGTGGGTTTGCGTTGCGTACTGGCCAAGGAACCGGCAGCCAGCAAGTAGTTGTCTGCCAGGGTCTCCCGTTGCTACTTGAGGTCAGGTAGCCGCGAGCGTGTATTTTTCAGGACGGTGTTCAGCACCAGCGTCATGGAAAACCGGGTCGTGTAGCCAAAGGTAACGTCCGTGAGTTCTGCCTGGACGACACCAAAAGGTGCCTTGGCATTGCGCCAGGTTTGCAATTGGCAACTGATCTTCCGTTGCTTTTGTTCGTACGTGAAATCAGTTTGCGTTCCCTCGCAGGAGAGTTTCCCCAACTTGCTGTCCACGATCTTCTTGGGTAGCGCTTTGACCTCGGCGCCGGCACCGAGCAGTACGGGGATGGGGCTGTCCAGGGCGTTGAGTGCATCGGTCAGGGGTTCGGCGTCCCGATCTCCTCGTTGGATATAACCCTTGACCAGGTGTGCCAGCGGTGACTGTCCCGGTTGACAGTATTTTTCCGGGAGAAGAAGTTTTTCGGTCAGCTTGATAAGTCGCTTGTTGGTCGTGGTCTCGTAGTAGATCTCGATCCAGCGACACGGTTCGTTATCGACGGTTTCTGTACCGACGGAACTGATACCAAGGATTCCCTTACCCGTGGTTTCCTGGTCACCGATCTTGCCCGTGATTTTGATGAGGTAACGAACGGAGGTGCCATCCTCGGGTAATTGTGTCAGTAGGTTTTGGGCATGTGCCGGGGCTGCCAGTAAAAGCACGGCCAGCAGAGCGTGGTAGCGGATGTTCATCATGTTCTCCTGTTCGCTGATATCCGGATGCATGTGCAGCTAATTATTCGCGTAATCCGGATAGCGTTTGTCGTGGGTCAATTGCCTTGAGCGCCTTGAGTGCTTCCCCGCGGATGCTTTCGTCGTTGGATTCACTGGCGATGGCCTGCAGAGGCGCAACCGCACTGCGGGCCTGGGTTCCAATGCGACGGAGGCTCTGGATGGCAATTCTTCGGCAAGCTGAGTCCGCATTGTCAAGCAGCTGGACCAGTGCCTGAACGGTTGCCTCGTCCGCGGGTTGGATCAGGCTGATTCGTTCCGTGGCAGCAATTTTAACCAGGCGTTCCTTGCTGCTCATGGCCTTAAGTATTTCACCACGAGCTGCTTTTCCCAGTGCGGCCAGTACCCGGCAGGCAGTGATACGTTGAGCCAGGTCAGCCTGTGGATCATGTAGTGTAGTTGCCAGTGCGGGAAGGATCCCGGTTCCCTGTTGTTGGAGCCATATTTCCGCACGCTGTTGGATCTCGGAATCACCTTTTTCGCGGGCCTCGGCGGCGGCATTCAGGGCAGCCGTCATATCGGCATAGGCATCCTGGGGAACCTTGACCTGGGGTTTCTTGCGCATTGTTTTCCGGGAGCGTCGCGAGTTCGACTTGCCGGAGGCAGCTTCGTTGGTTCCGGTTGATGGAGTCATGCTGGAATCGCAGCCGACCAGCACCAGTACCACCAGGGCACCACACCAAATCCATGAGCGAGACAAGAGTTTTTGCATCAATCCAACCGGTTATCTAGGAAAAGGGTTCCAGGGGTCGACAGTAGACAACCTTATCCCTTTCAGGGGTTCGGGGACAGGTGTGGCGTGAAAAAAAGTCCTTGTTTGAAAGTGCGTCTCCATGGACAATGGACTGGAGAGCGGAGGGGTTCTGTTACGCTACGATACGGGATCCAGGGATTCGGCATGATTTGAAACCATGAACCGGGAACGCAAGATGAAAATTGAACCAGCAAAAACCCATATTGCCAAAGAATTAAAACATACGAGCCCCCTGGTATCCTGTCGTGTTGATCCCACCGGTAAGTACATTTTTTTTGGAGCTGAGGATAGTCGCGTCTGGGGTTGGGATCTTGCCAGCAATGCCAAGGTGGAACTGGCTGGACACGACAGTTGGGTACGCGGGATGGCCTTTCATTCGGAGGGTGACACGCTGGTCACGGGTGGCTATGACGGCCAGTTGATCTGGTGGTCTGCGCAGGGCGACAAGCCAGCGGTGCAACGTAAGATTGATGCGCACGAGGGTTGGATCCGTGCGGTGGCAGTCAGCCCGGACAACCAGCTGATTGCTTCCGTGGGCAATGACCTCGTGGTCCGGTTGTGGAGTTTTGACCAGGGGACCCTGGTGCGTGAGATGAAAGGTCACGAGTCGCACATTTATAACGTCGCCTTTCACCCCGGCGGGAAGCGTTTGTTAAGTGGAGACTTGAAAGCCAACCTGCTGGACTGGGAGGTGGCGACCGGGAAACAGCAGCGTTCCCTGGTCGTGAAATCGCTCTACAAGTATGACAAGGGGTTCATGGCTGATATCGGCGGCATGCGAGCGATGACATTCAATCGCGATGGCAGCCTGGTGGCCTGTGCCGGAATCACGAACGTCACGAATGCCTTTGCCGGTGTTGGTAATCCGTGTATTGAATTACTGGACTGGGAAACGGGTAAACCCAGGATTCAACACCTGAGCAAGAACAAGTTGCGCGGGGTCGCCTGGGGAGTGATCCTGCACGACGAAAAATTCACGGTGGGGGTTTCCGGTGGATCGGGTGGCTACATGCTGTTCTGGAAGCTGGATGCGAAGGAAGAGTTTCATCAATTGAAACTGCCCAACACGGCGCGCGACCTGGCACTGAGTCCGGACGGACACCAACTGGTCATTGCTCACCATGATGGAGTGGTGCGGTTGGCCCAGATGACCGAGAAGAAATCCGCCTGAGCCAGTCTGCTGGCCGAGGTTCTCGAGCTAGTGGAGTCGTTGTCCGACCTGTGCGCCTTCGTCAAGACAGGCCAGGAAAACGTCCTCTCCACCGGGTCCGCTGGCAACGATCATGCCCTCGCTGGTACCGAAGGACATCTCGCGTGGTGCCAGGTTGGCGACCATGACGGCCTGGCGTCCGATCAACTGTTCCGGCTGATAGGCTTGCTTGATACCGGCGAAGACAGTTCGTTGCTCGTCCCCACCGAGGCTGAGCGTCAGTTTTAGTAGTTTGCGGGCACCTTCCACGTGTTCTGCGTTGACGACTCGCACGACTCGCAGATCGACTTTCATGAAGTCCTCGTAGGTGCATTGGTCGGCCAGGGGTTCGTCCAGCAAGGGCTGACCACTATCCACAGCTGACGACTGGTCGTCCTCGGGTTGCTCGGGCTGTTCTGATTGATCCTTGGTTTCTTCGATCATCGCATCAACGTCCTTTCGATCAACACGTTGTAACATGTGTTTAAACTTGGCGACCGGCGTTCCGGTCAGGGGTGTTTGTGACAGTTCCCAGCGATCCAGGGGTTGCCCCAGCAGCTCCTGGGTCTGTTCTGCCAGGCGTGGCAGAACAGGCTGCAGGTAGATAATCAACTGGCGGAAAAGGTTCAGCGCGATGGTACACGCCTGCTGTAATTCATCGGCCCTGGTCTCATCCTTGCGCAGGTTCCAGGGCTCGGCCTGTTCCACGTAAGTATTCGCCTGGTCAGCCAGTTCCATGATCAGTCGCATGGCCCGGTTGTAGTCACATTGTTCGTAGGCTTCTGCGATTGCTTCTCCCGCCTCGGCTGCCCGCTGGAAACGTCCGTCGTCCTCCGGGTATTGCGCGGCCAGGCCGGTATCCGCAACAAACTTGGCTGATCGACTGGCCAGGTTCACAACCTTGCCGACCAGGTCCGAGTTCACCTTGTTGACGAACTCGTCCAGGTTCAGATCGAGGTCGTCCAGTCGCGAGCCGAGCTTGGCAGCATAGTAGTATCGCAGGTAAGTGGGGTCGAGGTGATCCAGGTAGGTAGCGGCCTGGACGAAGGTGCCATCACGCTTCGACATCTTCCGTCCGTCGACGGTCAGGAAACCATGGATGTGAACTTTTTCAGGCAGGTTAAAACCAGCAGTTTTCAACATGGCTGGCCAGAAGAGCGTGTGGAAGTAGATGATATCCTTGCCGATGAAATGATGAATCTCCGTGCCAGGATCACGCCACCAGGTATCGAGCGATTCGCCATGACGATCACACCATTGCTGCGTGGATGCAAGGTAACCAATGGGAGCATCAAACCAGACAAACCAGTAGTTGCCCGGACTGTCTGGAATCTCGAATCCGAAGTAAGGAGCCGGACGCGAAATATCCCAGTCCCGCAGCGGTTCATGCAGGAAATGTCCCTGCAGATAATTGGCAACCTCTTCCTGCAAGTGCTTTCCACCCTGGGTCCACTCGGAAAGGAAATCGTGCAGGGCCTCGATTTCAATGAACAGGTGATCGTGGCTTTTTAGTACCGGCTTGGCACCTGAAAGCGTGCTGACCGGGTCAACCAGTTCGGAGGCCGCGTAAGTGGCTCCGCAGGCATCACAACTGTCTCCATACTGGTCGCCCTTTTGACAACGCGGACAGGTGCCGGTAACGAAACGATCGGCCAGGAAGATTCCCTTGTCGGGATCGTAAAGCTGGGTGACTTCCTTTTCGTGAACCAACCCGGCTTCCTGGATGGCTTGCCAGAACTGTTGGCAAAGGGCTGCATTCTCGGGACTGTTCGTGCTGCCATAATTGTCGAACTGGATGTCGAAGCCGGCGAAATCACGCTCGTGCTCCTGTTGGATCTTGGCAATCCACTCTTCCTCCGTGCATCCTTCCCGCTGCGCACTCATCATGATGGCCGTGCCGTGCGTGTCATCGGCACAGAGGTAAATGCATTGATTCCCACGCAGTTTCTGGAAGCGGACCCAGATGTCCGTTTGGATGTATTCCACCAGGTGCCCCAGGTGAATGGGGCCATTGGCGTACGGCAGGGCTGCCGTAACAAGAATGCGACGTGAACTCATGATTGATTAACAGGTAAATTCCAGGAAGCTGCTAGCATCTTATCACCAGCGAATTCTCGCATTGTATCCCAGTGGCGGTGAGATCGGGAAGGCGGTAATGGATTGATTTCAGATTCTGCGAGGTCTTTCTTTGGGCTGGCACGCCATCTGCAGTTACCTGATCAGGATTGGTAAACGGTCTTGATGGAGAGGAGAAACGGGCCGCTCTTGGTGAGTGTGATCGAGTGATAGCACTGGCAGGTAAACTGATCTTGTAACAATTTCAAATACGGGACACATTGTTTGCTCGCGGTATTTCTTGCAGAAGCAAGGGTGCTGAGGCAACGCATCCAGCGCAGTTTAGCTGAAAAGGAGTTCAGCGGGTGCCGGTGTTTCCGTTGTCAACAATCGCGAAAAGATCCAAGGAAGGAATCGATCATGGCGCTACAGGCGTTACTACTGTTATCAGCCCTGGGCAATCCTGGGGAAACGGTATTACTGGAATTCACGACAGCCGGTTGTGCACCCTGTCGGATGATGCAGCCGGTGGTTCAGCGGTTGCAGCGTGAGGGATATCCGGTTCGCCAGGTTAACATGGCCACGGACCGCAAGCTGGCTGCTCAATTTCGGGTTTACCAGGTACCCTGTTTTGTGATGGTGGTCCAGGGTCGTGAGGTAGAGCGGGTCGTGGGGGCGACGACGTATACGCGCCTGGTATCGATGGTACGTGGACGCGGTGGTGAGCGAACGGCATCGGTTCCTTCTCCTTCTGGTTCACGGACAAGGTCTGTTCCCGCCACCGTGAAACCGGTAGCAGTTCCGGCGAGGACGTCGTCGACTCTTTCTGCAATCGCAGGGGATACGGTGCTGAGTCCTCAGCAGCGTGCGCTGGCAGCTACGGTTCGTTTGCGCGTGGAAGACAGCCGAGGGACTTCTTACGGGACGGGTACTATTATTGACCGGCATGGAGCAGACGCACTGGTACTGACTTGCGGCCACATTTTCCGTGATTCTGCCGGATCAGGAACCATCCAGGTTGATTTTTTCGTGAAGGGGGCAGTGCGCACCGTGCGTGGTGAACTGGTTGCCTACGATGCCCAGCATGATGACATCGGTTTGGTGAGCATGCGTCCTGGCGTTGAGGTGACGTCCGTAGCAGTGGCTGCTGCTGGCGTGACGGCTGCCAGGGGACAGCAGGTTTTTGCGATCGGGTGCAGTCGTGGTGCAGGGCCCACGGTTTTGTCGAGCGAAATTACTGGGGTTAACCGATTTGTCGGCTCTCCGAACTTTACCGTCCGGGGTCGTCCTCGAGACGGTCGTAGCGGAGGCGGTTTATTCACGGCGGATGGCCAGTTGATCGGTTTGTGCAAGTGGGCCGTGACGGATGCTGATGAGGGAGTGTATGCCGGCTTGCCAGCGGTGCACCAGCAGTTGTCCAGGGCAGGCTTACAGTCCTTGCTTGAAACCGCTGTTACGAGTCGTTCTTCAGCAGACCCCGGGGTTGTACCGACCAGCGAGCGGATCACTCCCACGACGTTATCAGCGGCACCACGGCCAGGAGAGCAGGAGGTGACGCCGGTTGGAATCGATCGCAGCCTGGATCGGCAGGCCGAGTATGCGGCCAAGTTACAGGCGATCGATCGAGCCTACGAGATTGCTCGTGAAAGTCTTCGGCGGGAGTACCAGCAAACACGCGCCACGGTAACTACTTCTGACATGGCGAGTGGTAATCCAGCGAGACCATTGCCTCGGGTTGCTGAACCCGGGCCAGTCATCATGCGTGGTCAATCACCGCAGCGCCGCTAACCATGCGAAAGCAACGGTCTTATTCGATTTCGAAGATGGCTTCGATTTCGACCGAGATATTTCCGGGCAGTGCACCCATGCCAACAGCACTGCGAGCACCGATGCCGATATCCGGTCCGAAGACCTCTGCCATCAGGTCGCTATAACCGTTAATGACGGCTGGTTGTTGACCGAAGTCCTCAGCGGAGTTGACCATGCCCAGGCTCTTGACGAGTTGCTTGACGCGATCGAGGCTGCCCAGTTGTGCCTGTAGGGTGGCGAGGATCGCGAGCCCGGTTTGTCGGGCAGCATCATAACCGGCCTGTTGATCGACCTCGGAACCGACGCGACCCACGTACATGGAACCATCCGGTTTCAGTGGGCCATGACCGGAGACGTAAGCCATGTTGCCACTGATGACCAGCGGCTTGTAGACACCCTGGGGCTTGGGGGCGGGGGGTAATTCCAGGTTGAGTTCTTGCAGTTTTGCGTCTTTTTTTCGATGAAGTATATCGGCGTACATCCTATTTAAACGGATCTTTGGCATGGCATCCGAATTTAACGTTGCAACCCATTCATTTTTTACCTTTTT
>JAZADA010000334.1:0-3708 GCA_036124135.1 Planctomycetota bacterium
GTCCGTGCGTCCGGTGGCCTGGTTTCCACCACGCATGATTTCGCACGCTTTTGCCAGCTCTACCTGGACCGGGGCGTATCGCGGGGTCGGCCATTGCTCACGCCTGCCTCGGTGACCGCGGGAACGTCCCCACATACGCGCGCTCTCTACACCGGGGAGGAGGCCGCAAAACGCAATTCTTTCTATGGCTTTGGCTGGCAAGTCCATCACGACGGTTCTTTTTCGCACGGCGGTTCGGAAGGCACGTTTGCCTGGGTCGATCCACAGTTACGCATCGTTGGCCTGGTCTTTACCCAGAGTCCTGGCGGCGACAATCCCCGTGACGCCTTTCGGAAACTGGTTACCGAGGCCTGCCAACCCCTCCCAGCGAACCGGCCACGACGGTGACAATTCAAACATTGGTTACATGGCAACCAACACGGTGCCGAGCAGCAGGCAGCTAAAACCGTTAAAACCACAGCCTCCCTCGGAGTTTTTTCCTCTCGCATTCTCACCACGCAACCGACTATAATAACAGCTCGTTAACCACCCATACCAGGAAACTGCAGGAGCATTTTTTCATGCCATGCCCTGACTCACGACAGACCTACCAGCTGTCCCGACGCGAGGCCTTACAGGTCGGGGTAGGATTGTTTGGGCTGAACCTGGCAGACCATCTACGGGCCCGCCAGGCAGCCGCTGGATCGTCCCGAGACATATCCTGCATCTTCATTTTCCTGGCGGGTGGCCCCAGTCATTTCGAAACGTTCGATCCCAAGCCCGATGCCCCGGTCGAAATCCGAGGCCCCTGGAAACCGACCTCGACCAATGTTCCCGGCACCTTTATCTGTGAAAAAATGCCCTTGATGGCACAGCAGATGGACAAGGTGGCTATCGTACGTTCATGGCAGGGAAAAAGCGGTTCCCATTCCACCGGTTCCCAACACGTCGCCAGCGGCATGTACCCGCCCACGGGTGGGCAGTACTTCCCGAACTTCGGTTGCCTGATCTCGGCACTGCAAGGCTCCCGGGTAACCGGCATGCCACCGCACTTTGGAATTCCGTTTGCCGCGCGATACACGACGCCAGCCGGCTTCCTGGGGACAGGGTATTCAGCGTTTGATATCGAGGGAGATCCTTGCGCCCCCACCGTTAAACTCGGCTCGTTGAATCTGTCCAAGGTTCGCTTCGAGGATCGCCAGTCGATGCTGACTCAACTGGACAACCTGGGACGATTGGCCAATGCCAGTGACGGTCCCCTGGTCGCCCAGGACAAGATCGGCCAGGAAGCCCTCGAGATGCTAACCAGTGGTTCCATGCAAAAAGCGATGAACCTGGAAGAGGAGCCATTAGCACTCCGGGAAA
Source organism: Planctomycetota bacterium (assembly GCA_036124135.1). GTDB lineage: Bacteria > Planctomycetota > Planctomycetia > Pirellulales > Pirellulaceae > JAZADA01. Next base: position 1,345 of record JAZADA010000334.1, read on the forward strand.
GATACGGAAACAACATTTACGGTCAACGGGTGCTGCTGGGCCGTCGGTTAATCGAAGCGGGGGCCCGCTTCGTAACCATTAACCAGGCGGTTCAAGGCGGCCTCTTTGGCGACGGGAAAACCAACGGCACCTGGGACAATCATGGCTGGCTGTTTGATTCCATGATGTCGTTCGGATCACGGCCTGCCGGAGTTCCTGCCAGCAGCAAATGGCATCACTACCGTGGACCAGGCAACCTGCCGCAACTGGACATGTCACTTTCCACGCTACTGGTCGACCTGGAGCAGCGCGGGCTCCTGGACACCACGCTGGTCGTCGCCATGGGCGAATTCGGCCGGACGCCTAAAATTAACAAGACTGCCGGACGCGATCATTACCCCAATGCCGGCAACGTTTTGCTGGCAGGTGCGGGAATCCACGGTGGTGCGGTGATCGGTGCGACGGATAGCCAGGGGGCAGTACCTCGGAGTCGTCCGTATAAACCAGAGGATTTCGCCGCCTCCATCTACCATGCGCTTGGGATCAACCCACACACCACTTATTTTCCGCGTCTGCCACGGCCGACCCCGATCGCCGAGGGACGTGTCATCGATGGGTTGTTTTCCTGAAACTGATCAGGCCCCATATTTCCTGACCGTTGGAGATATCCGCATGAAAGCATCCACGTTTGCGGTTCTCCTTGGTGTTTACATGGCACTCCTGGGTCCGGTACTTCTGCTCGTCCCGACCACGCTCATCGAAACCCTGGACGCCGCCGTACAGGATTCGTTCCAGATGGCGATCGTGCTCATTGTGTTTGCCATGATTTCCACCCTGGTCGTCGCCCATAAGCCCGTTGGCAAGACCCTGGCCGAAAGAATCGTGCGATGGATCGCCTGGTTAACCCTGATCAAGGTTGTAGTACTGTTCTGGGTCCCGGCATCACTCGAGTGGTCTATAGACTTCTATCACAAGATCCCTTTACCTGCACTGCGCATCGAAGGACTTGTCCTTTCAGCACTCGGTGCTTGGCTAATCTACTGGGGCACGCAAGTAATGCGCCAATCCAGCGCGACACCGTCGAACTAGTGTGCGGGAACGCGTTCAGGCTTATCCCCCACAGTTGATGGCTATCAAAGCCGACGAGTCGAACTCACTGGTTCCGAGGCCCCGATCGATCATCCTGGGATGGATCGGCAAAACCAGCGGCCTGGTTTCTCCAATCCCCGTGGATCGCTTGCCCCCTAACCGCGGGTTTCAGCGGTTCCAGCGAACAATTCCTGGAATTCTACACGTTCGCGTGCGGGGTCTAGCCATTGTTTCACGAGGACCTCTTTAGAACGGAAGTTCGCGACCCGCTCGCGAACCCATTGATCCGTTCCTGGACACCACCCATCGCGTCTCTTTTCGACGAAAATCGTCGCGCGGGTCACTACCTTTCATCCTTACCCAGCAGGAGAACACCCATGAACCAACTACGTGGAGTCACCTTACGCCCGGTACGGCAAAGCGACCTACCCCTTCTCCTTACGCTGCTAGGCGACATCGATCGAGCTCATCTCTGGGGTCAACGACGCGCCTGCGACGAGCAGCAACTCACCCAAACATGGCAACAATGGTCCCAGGAACAGATGAACGACAAGTTCATGGTGATCTATCGGGGCCATCCTGTCGGCCTCGTCTTTGACTACGAACGCTCTCTTGAGGATGGGCATACGAAGGTCGCGACCATGCTGGTGAAAGAAGCCTGCCATCGTGGTGCAGGGGTTCTTGCCACGACCCTGTTTGCCCAGTGGCTTTTCAAGAATGTACCTCTGCGAAAGTTCTACCTTGAGGTTTTCGAGTTCAATTCGCCCGTGGTCAACATGCTGGACAAACTGGGACTGCCTCGCGAAATGCAACGTGCCGAGCATCGCTACTGGAACGGTCGGCATTGGGACCAGTACGGATTCGCTTTCTACCGCGAGGCGTTACCTGACCTGATGAACCGTTTTGCTCGTGGCCGCCAGTCGCAGCAAATCCAGGAACACCAGGACTCTCGCCCAGCGGCCGATGAGTTACCTCTCGCCAGGCAATCCTCTCATCACGACTCCGTCGACCAGGCACTCACCTCGCTACTCCAGGAAGTTTCCTAGCAAGTGCCAGAAACCTTTCTGCCTCACTTCTTCAACCGATAAAGGAACCTCGCCATGACCAGGAAAAGAAATCGCAGACCCCGACGAAACATACACCCGCAGAAGGAAATGACCCGGACTCCCACCGTGGAGACCCTGGAGCGACGGGAACTGTTTACCGTCGGCGCCACTGGGGCGCCGGGAGCGCTCGCTGCCGGGACGGGATTAGGGGGCGGCGGGCAGCGCCTTGTAACTACCGGGGGCGGTAGTG
>JAZADA010000335.1:0-3818 GCA_036124135.1 Planctomycetota bacterium
CAGGGATAAGATGTGCCAGGATATGCAAAACATTCAAGTAGCGGGGACAGGATTTGACCCTGCGACCTCGAGGTTATGAGCCTCGCGAGCTACCGGGCTGCTCCACCCCGCGACAGTTTGCACCAGCGTTTGCACCAACTACTTACAACTGCTGTAAATCGGTGTCATGTCCTGACAATTGCACGACTGACGGGCAAGCTGGGCCAGACCCTACGACCCGCGACGTAAGTCCCGTGAAGGTCAACGAAAAAGAGCCGCTGTCCATCACAGACAACGGCTCTGGTAAGTCGGGGCGACTAGATTTGAACTAGCGACCTCTGCGTCCCGAACGCAGCGCTCTACCAGGCTGAGCCACGCCCCGTCGTTTGACCGATCGCTTGAGAAAACGATCAAGTCATTAACAACCTATCTTACCCGCTGGGTCGTTTCCCTTAAAGGGCTAACTATTGCTGCGAAAATCACTCCTCCCCCACGGAGGCAGGCAACTGTGCGGGGCGCCAGTCCAGCAGGTGCATTTCAACGGTTCTGCGCCCACGAAAGTCGTTGATGACCGGCCGGTAGGCAATATCAATCGCACCATCGAGCTGGTCCAGCTCCTCGGCCCAGTCACCCTGGCCGAAAGCCACTGCTCGCAGTTGCACGCCATGTTGTTTGAATGTCACGGACAGGTGTCGCCCTACCTCTCCCTTGCCCATCCGTTTTGGTTTACCTGCGATTTCCACGTCGCTGGCACAGAGCACGGGCCGCGGATTAGCAGCTCCAAAGGGTGCCAGTTGTTCGATTTGCCCCATGGTCTGGAGTGTCAGTTCGCTGAGCTGGGATTCTGCATCAATAATGACCTCGGGTACCTGTTCGGTTGGGTTAACCTGTTCGGCAACATGTTCACAAAAATCCGCTCGAAAAGCATCGAGGGCAGATTCCTCGATCGTTAGACCGGCCGCAGCTGCATGGCCACCGTGGGTTACCAGGTGCTGGGAGCAGGCACCCAGGGCACGGTGCAGGTCCAGGCCGGCGGCCGAACGAGCCGAGCCGGTACCCGGTTTGATTTTCATGGGATCCAGTGCCACGACGACGACCGGTCGATGATATTTTTCTGCCAGTCGTCCTGCGACGATACCGATCACGCCGGCATGCCAGCCATGTCCGGCCAGCACGAGAGCCGGGTCATGGACCGGATCAAACTGTTCCTTGATTTGCTTGTTGGCCGCCTTTTGAATGCTGCGTTCCAGTTTGTCACGACTACTGTTGAGTTCGTGCAGGTATTCGGCCAGCGCCTTGGCGCGATCCGGTGAGTCGGTCGTCAAGAGCTCGACGCCCAGTTGCGCCTGGCCCAGTCGTCCGGCGGCATTAAGCCGTGGTCCGATCGTAAAGCCGATATCCTCGCTGCCGAGCTGTGGCTTTTGATCCAGGCTGGTGATTTTCATCAGGGCCTCGATACCCGCGGCGGGAAAATTCTTTAGGCAGTTCAATCCAGGGCGAACAAGAATGCGATTTTCGTCCACGAGCGGTACGACGTCAGTGACAGTTCCGATGGCAGCAATCCCGACGGCGGTCATCAGGCAATTACGCATTCGTTCAGTGACCCGTTTGGCATCACTGGCTCGTTGGCAAAGTGCCCAGGCCAGCTTGAGGGCCACACCGGCGCCCCACAGGCCGTCGAAAGGATAATCGTGCCCAGGCAGGCGCGGATGGACGATTGCCGTGGCGTCGGGTAGTTGATCGGCAAACTGGTGGTGATCGGTAATGACCAACTGGAGTCCCAGTCGCTTGGCTGTTTCCGCTTCCTTGACACTGGCAATTCCACAATCAACCGTGATGACGACGGTGGTGTCCTGGCTGGCTATTTTTTCCAGGGCACTATCATTGAGTCCGTAACCATCGTCCAGCCGACTGGGGACGTAGTAATCAACGTTGGCTCCCAGCAATTTCAGACAACGATAGAGAATCGCGGTGGCTGTCATGCCGTCCGCATCGTAATCGCCGTAGATCACAATGCGCTTTTCCGCCTGCATGGCGGCAAAGATGCAGTCGGTGGCAGCCGGCACACCAGGCAGATCGGCCGGGTCCCGCAAGCCGGTCAGCTTGACATCCAGGAAGTCGCGGATCTGGGTCGGATCCGTCATGCCACGAGAGGCCAGTAACTGGGCGACCACGGGGGAAACATCAGTCGTTGCAACGATCGATGAGATACGATCGGTATCGTGCTGCTGGATGCGCCATCGCTTGCTCATGTCATCCTGAACTGCAAGGGATGAAAAGATCGAGAGGATTTGCCGCTTGGCCGTGGCGAATCGGCAACCGGACCAGGTCGCTTATTTCTTCTTTTCCGTATGGACGGTGTGTCGTCGTAAGCGAGGGCTGTATTTCTTAACCTTCAGCTTCTCACTGCCCGGCTTTCGGCGGGCGATATAGTTGTAGTCACCTGTCTCTTCGCAAACGAGATGTACGGTGTCAGCTTTCTTCTTACTCTTGGCCATCGTGTGGGATCCTCAGGCAATGGATGGTCTGGTTGTTTTTATCAGCCTCGATTGTACTGCAAAGGCGCACTACCGGGACAGGTCCAAGTCGATATTTTTTGGGCCGCTTGCTGCCCCGTTGAGCCTGCTTTACGGGGTACGATGCCGTGATAAACGGGAGGCATGCTGGATTTATGATAAAGTGTCTAAGTTGTTTGCTGCTCGAGAACCGATGCTGTTTAAGGAGCGATTTCGAACCTGGCAGCAGGGTAGTCGGGGACCGAAAATCGCTTCCCTGCTCACGGTTCCTTGCATTCGCCTTCCAGGGAGAGGGTATTTGGGACGTTCCGGGAAGCAGTGATTTTGTGGAAGGTTGGCCTTCCTGGATACGATATCACGAGATAATTTGCCACTTCTGGGGCAGTTATTACTTCTCTTAAAAGGACTTTTGGCTTAAAATTTGAACTGGTGCCCTGGTTCAGGGGATCCCCAGGAATAGAAGTGCTGGCCGGGGTGCCAGGACCCCACGAGTTCTCATCCATTTTGTTGACGGAGTCGACACACTTATGGCGACGCAATAAGATTCTGGAATCGACCTGGTAAAAGAAACGGCCGCAGAAGATTCCACTGCAGTACCGGACAAGAAAGCCAAGCAGGCCAAGCAGGCAGCCACCCCGGTTGCGCAGGCATCCGGAGAGCAGCCGGCTGACGAGGCTCAGCCCGAGGAAGAGCAGCGCAGCGGTCGTCGGTTCCTGTTGACCAATGCCGTCCCCAGTTGGATGGTCAGTCTCATCGTACATACCATCCTGCTGATGGTCCTGGGTTTCATGGTTCTGCCAATGGAACCGGAAAAAACCAACGTGCTGACGGTCAATAGTGACAGTGAAGACATGGAAGAAGTCTTTGAAGAGCCGATGGACGAACCCGATATCGAACCCCTGGACGTGGATGCAGTCCAGATGGATGTCATGCCCCAGGTACTGACTGAAACCGAGACCAAGGAAGTAGAGCCCATTGACGTGGCGGATGACGTGGAAGCGCCGCCGGCGGCTATCAGCCTGGAGGAGTTTGCTGACAAGGCAGCTCCCAAGACAGACCGGTTAAGCAAGACCAGTAACGTTTCCGGTTCGGGTTTCGAGGGACGTGGTGAACTGGCCAAGGGTCAGATGGTTGCCAAGTTCGGGGGCAGCAAGGGAAGTGAAGCTGCGGTTGCCATGGCCCTGCAATGGTTAGCCGAACACCAACTACCCAATGGTAGCTGGAGCTTCGATCACACGCTGGGTGCCTGCCAGGGACGTTGTTCCGACAAGGGCAAGCTGGCTACCTCGGTCAACGGTGCCACCGCCATGGCAATCTTGCCAT
>JAZADA010000336.1:0-2404 GCA_036124135.1 Planctomycetota bacterium
CGATCCTGGCCGGAGGCCTGATCTATATTACCAGTGAGCAGGGACAGACCCATATCTTCAAGCCCAGTCCAAAGGGACTGGAGGTCGTGGCCAGCAATTCACTCGGAGAGGAAGTATTTGCCTCACCGGTTTTTTCCGGTACGGACCTTTTCCTGCGAGTGACCCTGGCTGACGGCGGTCGGCAGGAGTACCTCTGCTGTATCCGGGAGACGGCTGCCCCCTAGCCAGGATGCGGATCGTAAGGGTGCTACTTCCAGGAATCGCGGTTTCGATACCTGGGTTGGTAGGATCGGGGAATCCAGTACACCAGCCCCCAGCTGACCCCTGCCAGGGTTGCCAGGTGCTGTAGCCAACCACCGGGAAAGATCGGCGTCACCTGATTCAGGGCTGGTGACCAGTAATTAATCGCTTCCACGAGTCCCCAGAGGATAAGGAGCCAGCCCAGGGCTGTTGCCCAGCGTGAACAACCGTGGGGCGGCCAGCAGCGAAGACATCCTCCCATGATCATGCCACTGGGAACGGCTACCAGGATACCACTGGGTACCCCCAGGCAGCCCATGTAGAGCGCTGTTATCAGCATGGCACCGAGTGGATGTGCGAACGTGTTCCAGTCGAAACAGACGAGCATGACGCCACCCAGTGCCGTGCTTCCGCAGCAGCTCAGGATCCCCATGCAGCCACCCACGACGATGCCCTGGAGGACCCCCTGGATAAAAGAACAGGTAGGTTTTAAGTCTCGCCCATTTTTTCCTGTCGCATTCCCTCGGGAATTCATGGTCTCGGCCTGTGGATAGAAGTTGGTGGCGTAAAAAGATCAGTAGGATGGCTAGTCGTTCGAGTGGCTGATCCCGGGATATGCCACGGAAGCCTGGGTAACACGGAGAGACGGTTTGTCACCTCGAGGTCCTGGTGGGTCAGCGGATGCCAGGTAATGCGGCTGCCCGGCATCTTGACGGCCTGGCTGATATTGGTGAGGTACTTCGACCAGATACGTTCCATGGCCAGCGGTCCCAGTCCTTGCATGGCCAGCCGGTTTAGTTTGCCATTGCAGCGGGTCCAGGACTCGCTGGTCACCTGGATGCCCCGCGATCCGACCGGAATGACTTGCCAGCGTCGTATGCCGACCAGCATGTGATTGCCCAGCGTGACGGCTTCGATCATGCGGAAGCGATCGTGGTAATGTAACTCCACTGCAACAGGATTCGCATTGACCAGTCGCTGGATCGTGTTGGCCAGTGCCCAGTGCGTATGTTCGATCCGGGTTTCCAGCAATACGCGTACGCGGAATAGGGCGAATTGACGCTCCTGCAATACCGCGGGATCAAGAATGCCCGCTCGGATCAGCTTGACCTGTGCCAGGTTGTTTTGATCGAAATGTCGAAAGTCTTTCAGGTGGTGATAGACGGTTGCTGCGGTCATCCGAGGAGCCAGGTGGGGGAGTGAAAAAGACTGCCTCGTGTAGCTAAGTGGGCCGGTCGCGGTATGCCAGTTGGGACGCATGCCTGCCAGTAACAGGAGTTGTGGATCGGTGCCCGCAGCCGTTCCAGTAGGAGCGCCGTAGATACTGGTGCTGCGATGCAGGGTTGACTTGATGGGGCCCTGCCCCGACTCCTGTAGCGCCCGGTAGACATGGGGGTCGATGTCGGGGTGAATAGCTCGCACGGAACCATCGTGAAAGAGGCCCAGCGGAATAGTTCGTGGCAGGCGAAAGGGAGGAGCGGTCTCTCCGCGGGGGAAAAAGATCTCCGTGGAATCCTGTGAGGGCACCGTGTCGCTCCGGGGGGCAGGTCCCTCTGAAACGTGCGGTGTACCTCTGGCAGGTTGCAGGATGCCCTTCTTTTTGCCGTCGGTGGTGGCCTGGGCGACCAGGCACAATACAGAGTCAGTGACTGATCTCAGGCAGGAGGCCTGCTGATTTGAAGTGGCCTTGGAAACGCTCGTGAGTGAGCCACCGGGATCGTTGGCGATTACGGCCACGGGTTGCCGGGGAGCCCCCTGCCCGGCTGGTAATGATGCTCCGGACAACAGGCGGCGTTGAACCAGTTGCTCCAGTCGGGGAAGCAACCAACGTGGTCTTTTGCCCTCTTTTTTGGGGCAGAGCAACTTCTTTCGTATGCGTCGTTTAGAGAACTTTGGGAGCTCTATAGGCGATGTCATGGTAGCGCTTTCCAGGAGATGTCAGGTGAAAAATCCAGGTGCCGGTGGATCATCAACTACATCGCTACCGGGAACCGAAAGCGGGCCTGAAAAAAAAAGGCCCGGGCCGGTTGTGTTCCGGCCCGCTTGCGGTACCCGGTCGCGATGTACTGGATGATCCACCGGCACCTGGATTTTTCACCTGACAGCTCCTGGAACGCGCTACCATGACCGCGCCTATAGAGCTCCCAAAGTTCTCTAAACGACG
>JAZADA010000337.1:0-10621 GCA_036124135.1 Planctomycetota bacterium
CGAGCGTCTGCCAATTCCGCCACTCGGCCAATTTCGCCAGTTGACTGATTTTCCAGCGATGAATCATCCGATTTGCTACTGTTCTTCTCGAAATCGGGCCTCATTAGAGCCTGCGGACTGCAAGGCGTCAACGAGTGGTGCCAGGGAGGACTGGCCTGGAGAAGTAACTGCCGAAGGATCTCTTCGGATTCTCTTGGGAATGGGCTAGGATAATTTTCTTCGGGGGCTTTTCCTGTTCGTACCAACGAGCGTTCATCCAGCAGGGAGTTAGCGTAGATGTTGTGGGCAGAGGTTGCGACCAGTGATTTCCCGGGAATTGATGGTTTCCTGGGGACGCGTGGATCGTTCATGCTGGACGTTGTTTTCCTGGCGATGTTGTTCATCGTACCGGTCATGTGTTGGAGTGTTTACCTTGTGCGTTATCGACGTAACTATGCGCTGCACAAGAAGGTCCAGTTGATCACGGGACTGGTGCTTTTGATTGCCGTGGTTGCCTTCGAAGTGGATATGCGTTTTTTAACCGATTGGGAAGTACGTGCCGAACTGTCACCCTATTACACGGTCGGTCAGTGGAACACGGTTTGGACAGCGTTGTCGATTCACCTGGTCTTTGCCGTTCCGACACCAATTATATGGTGCCTGGTGATCTATCGTGCCTGGAAGCGATTTCCAGTACCTCCGCAGCCCGGTGAGCACAGTGCGAGTCATCGTTGCTGGGGATATCTCGCGGTACTTGGCATGCTGCTGACCGCCATCACGGGGTGGTTTTTTTATTACCTTGCCTTTGTGGCCAGCTAGTTGCTGGACTTGGTGACCGCGATCCGGTTGACTGCACTCAAGATGGCCCGGACGGTTGCTTCCACGGTATCCGTGGAGACTCCACGACCACGGAAAAGTTGACCTCCGTGTTCGATCTGTACGGTCACCTCTCCCTGGGCGTCACGACCAAGCGTGGCACTGCGCACCTGGAAGTCCTTGCATTGCAGCTTCATCCCGGTAATTTTTTCAGTAGCGAGGAAGGCGGCATCAACCGGACCATCTCCTTCGGCCATCTCTTCCGTGAACTGTTGTTCTCCACGTTGCAGGGTCAGGCGGACCCGTGGGGGTTGACCGGTTCCTGAAGTTGCTTCGAAATCCACGAGGCTCCATTCTTCCTCCTGGACGCCCTGCAGTTGTTGCTGGATGAGAGCCACGATATCGCCATCGTAGATTTCTTTTTTCTTATCGGCCAGTTTCTTGAATTCATCAAAAACGGACTGGACCTGTTCACCGGTCAGCCGGTAGCCCAGCGCCCGTGCCCGATCGGCCAGTGCAGCACGCCCACTGTGTTTGCCAAGTACGAGATCGGTCTTGGCGACCCCCACGTCCTCGGGACGCATGATTTCATAGGTGCTGGGTTCCTTGAGCATACCGTCCTGGTGGATGCCGGCCTCGTGGGCGAAAGCGTTCCTTCCCACGATGGCCTTGTTGCGTTGAACTTGCATGCCTGTTACCGAGGAGAGCAGGCGACTGGTCGGTACGAGGCGTTGGCAATTAATATTGGTAGTGCACTCGTAAAAATCTTCACGGGTCCGCATGGCCATGACGACTTCCTCGAGGCTGCAGTTGCCGGCGCGTTCACCAATGCCGTTGATCGTGCATTCGATTTGTCCTGCACCCTGTCGTACAGCTTCCAGGCTGTTGGCAACCGCCATGCCGAGATCATCGTGACAGTGGATACTAATCACGGCCTGGTCAATGTTACTGACCCGGTTGCGCAGAAGGCTAATGATGTCTCCCATTTGAGAGGGAGTTGCATAGCCAACCGTGTCCGGGATATTGACCGTGGTTGCACCGGCGGCAATCGCTGCTTCGACGACCTGGCAAAGAAAATCGTGTTCCGTTCGGGCGGCATCCTCGGGGGAAAATTCTACGTTGTCACAGTAGCCTACCGCTCTTTTGACACCCGCAACGGCTCGCTCGATAATTTCCTCGGGTGTCATCCGCAGCTTGAATTCGCGATGAATGGCACTGGTGGCCAGGAAGACATGGATACGAGCTTGTTCTGCATGCTTGAGGGCTTCCCAGGCACGGTCGATATCGGCGTCACTGCAGCGGGCCAGTCCACAGATCGTGGGGCCTGACATGCTTTGCGATATTTCCCGTACGGCTTCAAAGTCGCCGGGAGATGCGATGGGGAAGCCGGCCTCAATAACGTCCACGCCCAGGTCGACCAAGGCCTGGGCCATTTCCATTTTTTCGTTCAGGTTCATGCTGGCGCCGGGGGACTGTTCGCCATCCCGGAGCGTCGTGTCAAAGATCGTAATGTTTCTCGTGTTACTCATCGATTGTTGCCTTGTGTGAAGATCATGCATCGGGACGAGGACTGCCGGTCATGCTTGACGAGCGGTCGCCTGGCCAGGTAGTTCGTGCCGGTCCTTGACCGGCGCGGGCAACAACAAGCAGTTTCGTACTGCCAGGCAGCTGGGGGAGATCTTCACGGACATGGTTTCCTGGGCATGTTTGGTTTAAATGAAGGGATCGAAAAACCAGTAAAAAACCCCGTAGCTTGAGAAAGCTCCGGGGTTGCTGGATTTGTCAGTCAAGTGAATGTGACAATTACCCCGGCGCTCTGCTGCCTGGCAGCAGTCCTGGTAGTAACAAGCAGGTCAACAGGCCTTGGTTTTTCATGATGTTTTCTTGTTGGTCGGGAACCGACATTTACGCGTCACTGAGTTCTACTGTTCAACTCTAGCTTAGCCCCAGATGTGGGTCAAGGCTCAGTCTTTGCCGATGCAGACGAGATGCTCGTACGTGCGAACGAAAATCTGTCCCTGGGAAAATGCCTGGGAACCTCGCGTCAATTCGTCCAGGGGGTTTTCTGCCAGGACCTTGCAGGCCTCCGGGCTGGGCTCCAGGACAAACGTGGTACCTGCCGTGTTAACAATGTAAAGTCGTCCCTCGACGTAACACATTGAACTCCATGAATTGCCTTTGCCAAGACGTTGTTGCCAGAGTTTTTTGCCGGTCTTCAATTCCATGCACCAGGCAATTCCAGGTTCGTTGAGAATGTAAACATGGTCGCCAACAACGACCCCGGAGCCAACTCGCTGTGGATTGTGTTGCTTGTCTTCCAGCAACCACAAGCGATGAGAGGCAGTCACATCACCCTTGCCGCCACGCCGTACCGTCAGGGATGGACCGTGGTAGCCACACATGACGGTTACCGTGTCGCGGGTGACCAGCGGTGAGGTGTAGACCAACTTGCTCAGGCCTCCACATGACCAGCGAACCTTGCCCGTGCGAGGTTCCACGGCGTAGAGACGCATGGGCATACTGAGAAACATGAGTGCATCGGTGCCGGTACCGTGAATCACCGGTGTGCTCCACGAACCACGAAACTCATCTACTTTGACACTCTTGGCCTCGGGAGGTTCCCAACGCCACGCATCTCGACCGGTGTTCTTGTCGATTGCTATCCAGAATGATCGCAGACCAGGGCCGCCATTAAGGATGACCAGGTCCTCGAAAATGATCGGGCTCGAAGCGGTCCCCCAGATGTGATCGAATTTTCCCAGGTCACGTTTCCAGAGTTGTTTTCCTTCCATCGTGTAGGCACATAAGCCGGCTGATCCGAACCAGGCGACAACCTGCTGACCATCGGTCACCGGGGAAGAGGCACATTGAGGGTTGGTTTTGTGAGTGACTTCAACGGCCTCGTAGGCTACCGATTGTTTCCATTGTTGCTTGCCGGTTTTACGATCGAAACAGATCAGCGAGCGTTGTTTTCCCTTATCGGTTGCGCAGGTGACGAAAACACGATCCTCCCAAACGATGGGCGTCGAATTACCCGGGCCGGGCAGGGCAACTCGCCAACGGATATTTTTTTCCTGGGACCACTGCAGCGGGAAGCCGGTTTCTGTCGTGGTACCAATCCCTTGAGGTCCGCGCCAACCAGGCCAGTTTTCTGCGCCCAGGGAACTGGTGATCAACAGGATCCAGCAGCAGATAGAAGAGGTTCGTAACATGCCGTTGATCTCCTTGCGATGACGTTGTTGTGGACAGGGCGGTGGTTTTTCGCCTGGCTGCCTTTATACCATAGAAATTGCAGGCCATGAATTTGCCCTGCAGGCCCCGATTTGATGGCCTGGTCACCCCGAAACGGATCAAACTGGGAAGACTGGCAAAAGTGGCGGTTTCCGGGCGACGGTTTTGACCCAGTTGTGGCTTGAGTCAGATATCGCTTTGACGTACGATTCGCCGCTGGTTGAAACTCTTCCCGGGTACAGGAACAGGTAAGGTTTGGGCAGTCATGCTGGAATTTAACGTACAGCGTTGTAGCCGACGGTGCCATGAAACGGACCGGGAGTTGAAACCGGGCGAGACGTTTTACTCGGTACTGGTAAGTGAACAGGGAGAAGTGCAGCGGTATGACTACGGAGAAGCTTCCTGGCAGGGGCCTCCCGAGGAATCCGTGGGTTGGTGGAAATCCGAGATGCCGTCGTCTCATGCAAATCGACTGAACTGGGCACCGAATGATGTCATGCTGCATTATTTTCAGCAATTGGAGCAGGTAGCTGACCAGCAGGATATACGTTACATCCTGGTGCTCCTGATGATTCGTCGTCGGATCATGCGTTTTGAAGCGACTGAAACCGGTGAGGCAGGAGAAGAAATCATGGTGCTGTTCTGTCCGCGCAACGAGACCCAGTACCGGGTTGTCGTAGAAACCCCCGGAACGGAGCGGATTGCGGAAATCCAGGAAGAATTGGCCAAGCTGCTATTTGCCAATGCTGCTTGATCGAGACGTGATGGGAATTGGACAAAACTAGATAGAGGCCACGATGGATCGTTGGTCCGAGGAACAGGAAGCCAAGTGTTAAGCAAGGATGCTACCGTGAAAAACGGACCTCTGAATCAACTGGGTTTGCTGCTGGTGCTGTTTGTCTCCAGTGGTGCTACCTGCTGGCAGACGCAACCCTTCAACCAGCAAGTCGAGTTGCCACCGGCTGTATTCCAGGGTACGCCAACCCTGGCGGATGCCTTGACGGCGGTGAATGCCACCCGCTGGGTTTACCAGTTGGAAGCCCGCGATGCTCGTGTCAGCGTGGCGGGCTACCCGGCTTTACGGGCGAAACTGGTACTTCAGAAACCGAAGCGTTTCCGCATGCAGGCCGGCATGTTTAATTTTAGCGGGCCGGAACTGGATATCGGTAGTAATGACGAACTGTTCTGGATGTGGTTCAAACAGCATCCGCAGCCAGCGGTTTACTATGCAGGGCACGACCAGTTTGCTCAGCCACGAGTCAGGCAGATGCTGCCTGTTGAGCCGTTGTGGCTGATCGATGCTCTTGGACTCGTTTATCTCGATCCGACCCACCAGCACGAAGGTCCATTCGTGAAACAGGAAGGCGAGCTGGAGATTCGCACCCGGATTCCGTCTCCAGCGGGCGACATGGTTCGAACCACGGTGATTCACGATCAGTATGCCTGGGTGTTAAGACAGCAACTGCATGATAGCCAGGGACAATTGCAGGCCAGCGTCCAGGCATCCCGTCATCGTTTCTATCCGGGATATGGTGTATCCCTGCCACACCACGTTAGGATCCAGATGGCCCCGGGACAGCCGAATCAGTTGGAGTTTACGATCGAGGTGGGTAGCTACCAGGTCAACCAGATTACGGGCGAAGCCTCGCAGCTCTGGACCCTGCCTTCGATTTCTGGTGTTCCCCAGGTCAATCTTGTTGATCCGGAACAGGCTGCTGTTAAACCGGAAAAGCCCCCTGGAACAGACTCGGCGGAGACCATGGACCGTCGGATCGGTTATCCGTATACGGGTTACGTCCCCCGGTTTCGAGGAGATACCCTGCGTCGTTAACAGGGCATGTTGCCTAGGAATTTAGAGGGGTGTTGACCCCCAGTTCCCGCATCTTGATTCGCGCCCGGCTCAGGGTAGGACCGATACTGTTTTCCGGTACGCCCACCAGGTCACTAATCTCCCGGTAAGTTCTTCCTTCCATGTGGTACATGCGGACGATTTGCGCTGCCTGGAGATCAAGCGTATTGAGTAATCTGAGGACTTCCTCATGATTACTCATTCGCTCTTCTGGGGCAGGTGCAGGATCCGTGCGTGTCATTCTTGGATCGTCCGCTGGTGCATTGAGGATGAAGGTGCTGCGGGGATCGGAGACATGTGAGGAATCGTACGAATCAGGTTGGGTAGGATCAGCCTGCAAAGGTGTTGCCAGAGGCGAGGCGATTTTTTCCTTGATGAGTTGTCGAACAGCCACACGTCGGGCCACGATGGTCAGGTAGGTAGCCAGGCTGCTGTGCCCTCGAAATCGTCGCAAGACGGCAAAGTCGTTCTGGACGATGTTCAGGAAGATTTCAGCTGCCAGGTCTTCCACGTCCTGGGGCATGAGCCGAATGGAACGGGTTTGGGCGGTATGGTTGATGACGTGGATCACCAGGCCGAGGAATCGATCGACAAAATCCTCCCAGGAACGCGCCTGCTGCTGCAGGCAACGTTGGAGCAAATTGCGGTCAAAATCCGACAAGGCCACGGCGGTAAACCTCGAACTGCGAGGAAGATACTGAAACAAGCGAGCCTCGGCCTGGCGCGTGAGCCGAACCGGGGCGGACTGTATTTAACCTAGGAGATTCTAGAGAGGTACCGAATCTGGGGCAAGGTTGATCGTATTGCTGTAAATGCCTCCCTGACAATATCTTGACAGGTTTTTCATAGCAGGCTACGATTCCACTGAATTTGGCCTCCTAAAGTCGTCAACCTGTTGTGGTATAAGTACTTGGCAGGGAGATTCAGAGGATTCATTGCCCGACCAGTATTTTTTGGCCTCGACTTGAGCTGAATTGCTGACTTTGGAACGAGGGAAATTATTGTCTTATCCGTTGTTTTGGCTAGTGAATCGACGGTGTTTTAGCCGAATGAGCCACTAGAACCCATTGCATGGGCAATTCGGTCTCGACCGGATTATTTAAGGAATAAGAAGGAGAAACAGTTCAATGACACACGTCGTATGTCAACCTTGCTTTGCCTGTAAGTACACCGATTGCGTAGTGGTTTGTCCGGTGGAATGTTTTTACGAAGTTGATCCAGGTGGTCCGCGGGATCAGATGCTTTATATCCACCCAGAAGAATGTATTGATTGTGAAGCCTGCGTGCCGGAATGTCCCGTGGAAGCGATTTTCCACGAAGATAATGTTCCAGAAGAATGGGTTCCATTTGTTGAGCTGAATGTCGAACTCTCGACTGGTTCAGAAGCCGTGGTCGTGACGGAAAAGAAAGATCCGCTCTGCGACTAGCTAACTTCCTGGCCGACATCAGGGACAGCTTCTCATCAGAAACGAACACGCGTCCGCCTGGCGGACGCGTGTTTTTTAATGGCCTGTTCCGGAGCCAGCGTCAGGAGCTGGTCGTTTCGGCAAGGTCGGGATGTCGAGGCAAGAATGTTTGCCAGATATCATACCTGGGATGATCGATGCTGATGTCGAGTAATGCCTGCTGGTCTGGCTTGATGGGATTTGTCTTGAGTCGCATGTGTGCCTGCTTGGGTGTCCGTCCCCCCTTGCGTGTATTGCATGAAACACAGGCACAAACGACATTGTCCCAGGTGGTTTCTCCTCCGAGACGCCGGGGTACGACATGGTCCATGCTCATCTGGCTCATGGTCAGGTTGCGTCCACAATATTGGCACTGCTGATGGTCCCGGGCAAATAGATTGCGACGACTGAAACGCAGGGTTTGGCGGGAAAACTGTTCGAAATCAGTCAGTCGAACGACACGCGGGATCTGGAGTGCATGGGAGACGGTCTGAATCCACTCGGCACCCTCGTAGTGGATTTCGTCCCGGAGGATGCTCAGTTGCTGCCAGGTTGAAAAATCATAATGAGCGAACTGGCCATTGTCTTCGTCGACCACCTCGGCGCGGTCTCGGCAGAGTAACAGGAAAGCCCGGCGAACGGTTACCATGTGAACCGGCATGAAAAACCGGTTTAATACCAGCACGTGGGAGTCGAGTACGGGAATCATGTACGGACCTGTCACAATGGTATGAGATGGAAGGTCGAGGCAGTGTTCGCTTTTTAAAAGTATCAAGAGTATCAGTGGATCGAATGTCGTGATCTTAACCCAAGGAAAGTTGGTTTGGCAAATCACGTTTTCGGGGAGGCACTCAGTTGCCACTCAAGCGACCGTCGAGGTGTCGATGACCAGGTCGCGGTGCCGGTTAGAAAAAAGTTGTCCCTATCTCTTGCTTCTGGCAACAACATCCCGTTACGATATAAAGGTGTGAAGGAAATACGTATGGCAGGAATTGGAATCCTGCCTGGGAATGTTGAGTTTTCAAGGAAACAGGGCAAGCGATGATTCATTACACATGCGATCGTTGCAAGCGTGAATTGGATCCGGAAACGGAGGTTCGTTACACGGTTCGCATGGAAATCCAGGCAGTTGTGGAGCCGTTGGATAGCGAGATTCGTGATGACGAACGTGACCATCTCATGGAAATTCATGAAATTCTTGAGAACCTGGAACAGGCGGAAAGCGAGCAGGTGAGTGAGGATGCTTACCAGCATTGTCGATACGATTTGTGTGTCGATTGTTATCGCCAGTTTATCCAAAGTCCGCTGGGGCAGGGCCTGAGCAATCAAGTCAGCTTTAGTGAGAATTGAGGACGGGGCCTTCGAGAATGGGGTTCCCGGACCGGTTTCGCTACTGCCGCTGAGCACGCTGGTGTGCTGGTAGTGTTGACCACCAGTCTCTTTCTTCACCGCGGTAACTTGAGTTTACGAATCGGAAAATCTATCGAGATGGACAACGAGAACATGAAAATTGCAGTGATTGGTGGTGATGGAACTGGCCCGGAAGTAACAGCGGAAGCACTGAAAGTGTTGGAAGCCATTGCTGCGGATGAAGGCTTTACTTACGAGTTGGAGCCTTATGATTTTGGTGGCCAGCGTTACCTCGATACGGGTGAGATTCTTCCTGCGAACGCAGTCGACGAGTTGAAACAACAGGATGCGATCTTCCTGGGAGCCGTGGGGCATCCTGATGTGGCTCCGGGAATCCTGGAAAAGGGATTGCTGCTGGAACTGCGATTTCAGTTGGACCAGTACATTAACCTGAGGCCGGTTCAGCTGTATCCGGGAGTTGAGTCACCACTCAATGGCAAGGGGCCTGACGATATCGACTTCGTGGTTGTGCGAGAAAACACGGAAGACCTGTATTGCGGTGTTGGTGGCTTTCTAAAGAAAGGAACGCCGGAAGAAGTGGCGACCCAGACCGCTGTTTATTCTCGCAAGGGTTGCGAACGCTGTATTCGCTGGGCCTTCGAGTTCACGCAAAAACGAAATAACCCGGATGGTAAGCGACTCACCCTGGTAGCAAAGACCAACGTGCTTACCTATGGTCACGATCTTTGGGATCGTACTTTCCAGGAAGTTGCTGCAGACTATCCAGACGTGGAAGCGGACTACAATCACGTGGATGCCTGCTGCATGTGGATGGTCAAGAACCCCGAATACTATGACGTGATCGTGACTACCAATATGTTTGGCGACATTATCACCGACCTCGGCGCCATGATCCAAGGTGGCATGGGAGTCGCCGCAGGTGGTAACCTCAATCCGGATCCTGGTGGTACAAGTATGTTTGAACCCATGGGGGGAAGCGCTCCCAAGTACACGGGACAGAACGTTATTAATCCCATTGCGGCGATTGGTGCCATGGCCATGTTGCTGGAACATACTGGCCAGCCGCAGGCAGGCCAGCGTATCCTGGATGCCATCAAGGTTGTGACTGGTACCAAGATGGAGAGCCAGGCCGCCGGCCGGATGGGGTGTGGTACCCGTGAAGTTGGCGACCTTGTCGTGGCTGCTCTCTAGTCGACTTTTCCCGCCCCGGTAGTGGTACTGGAAAATCGTTCCAGGGGGCGTACTCCATTGGCGAACTGGAGCTGTCGCTTGGCTCGCAGGTATCGGCGAGCGGCAGCATGGACCGGTGTGGGTAGTCGAGACCAGTTAACGAACGGGGTTTCCCGAAGAGGTTCGTCAGACCCTGGTAAATGGAATAGCACCATTTCCAGCCAGCGGTTTGGAATCTGTGGTTCAATCGTCTGGAAAAATGCAGCAATGCGGTAGCCTGCATGCGGATAGGCACGCTCCATGATCTGTTGTTCGTGAACGATGGCTAATCGACGCAGTGTTATATCCGCCTGGATGAAACGTTCGGCATGACGCTGGGCCAACAGGTTGCCAGTGGCATGCAGTGCAACCACGAAACGATGGTGTCCGCAGTTCACGATCTCTTCACGTTGGGTAAGGGAATTGCGTTGCGTTGCCTGCCCGCTGCAGTCAATATGCAAAACACCGGATTGCCAGTCGTGAGGCACTCGCAGTAACAGGGTGAATTTCCGGCTTCCTTCCAGTGAAGTCTGGTTGGAGGATTTGAGCTTGAAGTAAACACCACTGCCGCGAGCGATCGTGCCACTGGCCGAGAGCAGTTCCAGCGGTGGAAGGTGCTGCCATTTCACGGACTTTCCCTGCTTGTTGCCAAGATCGACACTCGTGGTGCCCAGGATGCCTGCCTGCTGGCCGGACAAGGCCAGGTCAAACACGGAGGATT
>JAZADA010000338.1:0-8121 GCA_036124135.1 Planctomycetota bacterium
CTGTCCATCGTCGACGAAATCCTTCGTCAGGATGCAGTACGTGCGTGGATCATCCCCGAAGCGTGCCGCGACTTCATCATGACCGTAATCGACCCGGAAGATTCGGGGCCACTGGGGCCAGGGATTATTTTCAGCCCGTTCCTCGGGAGGTTGTGGCAACAATTCGAAGTTCACCAAACTCTTGCAGCCGTGTCGCATGGAGGTGCCGATGCAGTCGGTTCCCGTGTCTCCACCACCGATCACGATCACGTGCTTGTCCTTGGCTGAGATGTAGTTCCCATCCTCCAGCTTGCTGTCCAGCAGGCTCTTGGTGTTGGCAGTCAGGAATTCCATGGCAAAGTGAATACCGTTTAACTCGCGGCCTGCCACGGGCAGATCCCGTGGTCGCGTGGCTCCGGTGGCCAGCACGAGGGCATCGTTTTCCTCGTACAGTTCCTTTGCATCGACATTGTTGCCAACGTCGGCACCGGTCACGAATTCCACGCCCTCGGCAGCCATCACGTCCAGTCTTCGCTGGACCACACCTTTATCGAGCTTCAGGTTGGGAATGCCGTACATCAACAGTCCGCCGATCCGATCAGCGCGTTCCAGCACGCGGACCTGGTGACCAGCCTTGTTGAGTTGATCTGCAGCTGCCAGGCCAGAGGGACCGGAGCCGATGATGGCCACTTTCTTGCCCGTGCGACTGCTGGGTGGATTGGGTTGAACCCATCCCTCGGCAAACCCACGATCGATGATCGCATTTTCAATATTCTTAATCGTTACCGGGGGGTCAGTGATTCCCAGCACGCAGGCACCTTCACACGGAGCCGGGCAGGTACGTCCGGTAAACTCGGGAAAGTTGTTCGTCTTGTGGAGTCGTTGCAGGGCTTCCTGCCAGCGATCCTGGTAAACCAGGTCATTCCACTCCGGGATCAGGTTGTCGATCGGACAGCCGCTGTTCGACTGGCAAAACGGCACGCCACAATCCATGCAGCGTGCGCCCTGTGTCTGCAGGTGGCTGTCTTCCGGCGCCGTGAAAATCTCATCGTAATCTTCCAGCCGTACCAGCGGTAAGCGATAGGGTACAGTTTGGCGATCGAATTCCTTGAATCCAGTTGGTTTCCCCATGAGCCTCTAATATCCAGTCAAAGTAAGTAGATGAATGATTCAACCAGGGAATGCTGCTGGCGTTCCCTGGCGATTCGTTGTTTCTTTAAACCGTCTCTCCAGCAGCCTCGGATGCTGCCAGTAACTTTTGTTCTTCCAGTACCCGCTTGTAGTCGGTCGGCATGACCTTGACGAATTCGCCCAGGCAATCCGGCCAGCGGTTGAGCAGTTGCTCGGCAACACTCGACTTGGTGTACGTGTGATGCAGCTGAATCAGTTCCTTGAGTTCTGCGATGTCCTCGTCGGCCTCCATGGATTCCAGGCCGACCATTTCGAGGTTGCAGTTCAGGTTGAAGTCCCCGTTGACGTCCCAGATGTAGGCAATGCCTCCGGACATGCCGGCGGCAAAGTTGCGGCCGGTTGGACCCAGGACCACCGCACGGCCACCGGTCATGTATTCACAGGCATGATCCCCCACGCCCTCGATGACAGCCCTGGCACCGCTGTTGCGAACGCAGAACCGTTCCGCGGCTCGTCCCCGGAAGAATGCCTGGCCGCTGGTTGCACCGTACAGTACGACGTTGCCGACCAGGATGTTCTCGGAGGGATCAAAGGAACTTTCCGTGGGTGGATAGATCACGATTCGGCCACCCGAGAGTCCCTTGCCCACGTAATCGTTGGCGTCGCCCTCGAGGTCGATCGTGATTCCGCTGGCCAGGAAGGCACCCAGGCTCTGCCCGGCAGAACCCTTGAATCGTATGTTGATCGTATCGTCCGGTAAACAATCAGCGCCGTGTTGCTTGGCCACGTGATGGCTCAGGATCGTACCAACCGTGCGATTGGTATTGATGATTGGTAACTCGATGTCCACGCGTTCACCCCGTTCGAGGGCCGCTGCCGACAGTTCCAGTAACTGGTTGTCCAGGGCCAACTCGAGGCCGTGATCCTGTGGCTGGGTGCAAAAAACCTCGACATCGTCATGTGGCTTTTGAGCGGGTGCGAGAATGGGCGCCAGGTCCAGTCCATCGGATTTCCAGTGGTTGATCGCATCGTTGGCGTCCAGGCAGTCCGCGCGTCCGACCATCTCATTGATGGTTCGGAAACCGAGTTGCGACATGATCTGGCGAGCTTCTTCGGCCACCATGAACAGGTAATTCACAACGTGTTCCGGCTTTCCAATGAACTTCTTGCGAAGTTCCGGATCCTGGGTCGCAATTCCAACAGGGCAGGTATTCAGGTGGCATTTCCTCATCATGATACAGCCCAGCGTGATCAGGGGCGCCGTCGAGAATCCCATTTCCTCGGCTCCCAGCAGGGCTGCAATCACGACGTCGCGTCCTGTTTTTAATCCGCCGTCCGTCTGCAGGACGACCCGGCTGCGCAGATCATTCAGGACCAGCGTCTGATGAGTTTCGGCGATACCAAGTTCCCAGGGTAAGCCGGCATGCTTGATACTGGTCAGGGGGGATGCCCCCGTTCCACCGGATGCCCCGGAGATCAGGATATGGTCTGCATGGGCCTTGGCGACCCCGGCTGCCACCGTACCGACACCAACCTCGGAAACCAGCTTGACGCTGACACGGGCCGATGGATTTGAATTCTTCAGATCGTGAATTAACTGGGCCAGGTCTTCAATCGAGTAAATATCATGATGGGGAGGTGGACTGATCAGTCCGACACC
Source organism: Planctomycetota bacterium (assembly GCA_036124135.1). Classification (GTDB taxonomy): domain Bacteria; phylum Planctomycetota; class Planctomycetia; order Pirellulales; family Pirellulaceae; genus JAZADA01. The sequence goes on from JAZADA010000338.1 coordinate 2,771, forward strand.
CGGAGTGGAGTAGCGAATACGAGCAATGTTCTGATCAACCTTACGCCCGGGCAGTTCGCCCCCCTCACCAGGCTTGGCTCCCTGTGAGATCTTGATTTGAATCTCGTCTGCGTTGGCGAGGTACCAGATGGTCACGCCGAAACGGCCGGATGCTACCTGCTTAATGGCAGATCGCTTGGAGTCACCGTTGGGAAGGGGATCAAACCGGACAGGATCTTCACCTCCCTCGCCCGTGTTACTCTTGCCACCCACGCGATTCATGGCAATCGCCAGCGTCTCATGGGACTCGGCCGAAATCGAACCGAAGCTCATGGCTCCCGTGCAAAACCGTTTCACGATTTCACTGGCCGGTTCGACTTCTTCCAGCGGGATGGGGCCGCCGTTGACTCCCTCGCGGAATCGCAACAATCCCTTCAAGGCACATCGTGTACGGGCGTCTTCGTTGACATGTTTCGAGAATCGCCAGTAGGCATCTGCATCATTGGCACGTGCAGCCATCTGGATGTCCGCGATGGACTCCGGGTCCCACATGTGTCGCTCTCCCTCGGCTCGCCAGTGAAATTCACCTGGGTTGGAGAGCGTGGGAAGCAGGTCTTCCGGTCGATCCGGGTAGCCCAGCTGATGGCGTCGTTGCATTTCCTGGCTCAGCACGTCCAGGCTGACTCCCTGCACGCGGCTGGCAGTACCCACGAAACTAAGTTCGGTGACCTCGTCCATCAGGCCGATGGCCTCGAAGATCTGGGCTCCCTTGTAGGATTGCAGTGTCGAGATTCCCATCTTGGCCATCACCTTGAGCATGCCCTTGGCAACACCCTTGCGATAGGCTGCCACGATCTTGTCTGTAGTATCGAACTCGTCTGCATTCACGAGTCCTTCCTGTTGAGCGTGCCAGAGGGACTCGAAGGCCAGGTAGGGATTGATGGCGTCCGCACCGTAACCAATGAGCAGGCAATGGTGATGAACCTCTCGTGCTTCACCCGTTTCCAGGACGATACCGATACGGGTGCGAAGGGCTTGCTTGACCAGGTGGTGATGCACTGCGCCGGAGGCGAGCAGGGAACTGAGCGGGATGCGGTCGGGACCGATGTTGCGATCGGACAGGACGATCAAGCTAAAGCCATCTTCGATGGCTTGCTCCGCTTCCTGGCAAATTCGTTCAATTGCCTGGACCATCCCGTTGTCCCCGTCGGATTTCGCAAAGGTGATATCGATGGTACGAGTACGCCAGCCCCGGTGATCCATCTGCTTGATCTTTGCCAATTCCTCGTTCGTGAGAATCGGATGGGGAATCAGTAATCGCTGGGCATGGCTGGGATCGGACTCAAGCAGGTTTCCTTCCGGACCGATGTAGCATTCCAGCGACATGATGATTTCTTCGCGGATGGAATCAATGGCCGGGTTCGTGACCTGGGCAAATAGTTGCTTGAAGTAGTCGTAGAGCATCCGCGGCTTGTCACTGAGACAGGCCAGCGAGGCATCGTTGCCCATGGATCCCACCGGATCCCGTTTTTGTTCAATTAGCGGCAAGAGCATGAACTGGATGGTTTCCAAGGTGTAACCAAAGGCCTGCATCCGTGCCAACACGGTCTCGTTGTCGAGTCCTTGCACAGGCGCATCACTGGCCAGGTCAGCCAGCGTGATACGCTGTTCCTTGAGCCATTCAGCGTAAGGACGTCGCTGTGAGAAATCAGCCTTGAGTTCTTTGTCTGGTATGAGAGTTCCCTGGTCAAAGTCGACGAGGAACATGCGGCCAGGCTTTAATCGCCCCTTGGACTTCACCAGCTTGGGATCGACCGGCAGGACACCAACTTCACTGGCCATGATGACTCGATCATCATGGGTCAGGTAGTAGCGACTGGGACGCAGGCCATTACGATCCAGGACGGCACCGATGTATTGGCCGTCGGTAAAGACGATCGACGCAGGACCATCCCATGGTTCCATCAGGCAACTGTGGTACTCGTAGAAAGCGCGTTTTGCTTCTGGCATCGTTTCATGCTTCTGCCAGGCCTCGGGAATCATCATCATGACGGATTCCTGCAGTGATCGCCCCGTCATCAAGAGGAATTCCAGTACGTTGTCGAAGGTGCCTGAATCGGAGCATTCCGGCTCCACCACCGGGAAGAGGCTTTCCAGTTGATCCCCAAACATGTCAGTTTGCATCGTGCCCTGGCGTGCACGCATCCAGTTAATGTTGCCCCGCAGCGTATTGATTTCACCATTGTGTGACATGAAGCGATTGGGCTGCGCACGATCCCAGCTGGGGAAGGTGTTAGTGGAAAATCGCGAATGCACCATGGCCAGGTGGGTCTGGTAATCGGGATTCGTGAGATCCGGGTAATATGGCAGGAGTTGATCCGGGGTGAGCATTCCCTTGTAGATCATGACCTTGGAGGAAAGACTGCAGATGTAGAACATCAGGCGTTCCTGCAAACTTGTATCGTTACGCAGCCGGTGGCTGGCCTGCTTGCGAACCATGTACAGTTCCTGCTCGAAAGCGTCTGCCTCGATGCCCTCGGCCGCGGCGATAAAAAGCTGCTCAATATGAGGTGCTGCGGCACGTGCCGTGGGCCCGATGTCCGCTTCATCCGGGCAGGTGGGGACCGTTCGCCAGCCGACGAGTTGCTGGCCCCGCTCGCTCACCAGGCGTTCCACCAGGTCCTTGCAGTGTTGACGTTCCGTGGGGTCCGTCGGCAGAAATACGATGCCAGCGCCGAATTGCCCGGTGTCTGGGAGCTCGGAACCAAATTCCTCGCGGGCGATCTTTTTCAGGAATGTTTCCGGTAAACCGGTGAGAATACCTGCGCCATCGCCGGTATTGGGTTCGCAGCCACAGGCTCCACGATGATTCATGTTGCGCAGGACCTGGTCGGCATCCAGGACGATTTGATGACTCGGTTCTCCCTTGACGTGGGCCACGAATCCAACCCCGCAACTGTCCTTCTCGTTGGCGGGATCGTAGAGGCCCTGTTTCTCGGGAAACGTATGCTTGTTTTTAATGGAGGTCATAAATATTTTCAGCTAACAGCGATTTCAGCCGGTGGCTGAGAATCGACATTGGTATTTCCTATCATGGTTGGTGCTTGTTCGATATTGGTTTGTTCCTGCAACAGGCGGATGAATTCGGTAGCCGTTTTTCCCAGCTTCATGTTGCGACGGTGAATGATTCCCACGGGGCGAATGAGCTCGTGGTCCGCGATCTTGGCGGTGGATAAAGTACCTGATTTGAGCTCACGGGAAACTGTTTGTTCAGGCAGGATGCTCACCCCGGCATTAATCTCGAGAGCACGCTTGAGTGTCTCGATGTTGTCAAATTCCATGGATACGTTAACGTCCACTCGATTTGCTGCGAGTATCTTGTCAATCTTTTGACGAATCTTCAGGTGCTGGTCAAAAGCGACAACGTCCAGTCCCTCCAGGTCGCTGAGCTGGATGGTCTTGCGAGCGGCCAGTGGATGGTCCGTCGAACAGACAAAAACCATCGGTTCGTCCCGCCATGGAATTGCCAGGATGTTACGAGAACTCTTCGGGTAGCTGACCAGTCCCACGTCGACCTGGTCATTCTCGACCAGCTCATACACTCGGCTGGGATGCTGATAGCTAAGTCGCACGTTGGCCTTTGGGTTGCGTTGTAGAAAATCCTTCACGAATTGGTCCATGTAACCAATGCCGATCGAGTAAATCGAGGCAACCTTGACCCGTCCCGCCACCTCGTGCTGAAGCGAACGAACATTGTCTTCCAACGCCTCCAGGCGTTGGACCAGCTTACGACACCCCTCGTAGTAAAGTTTGCCGGCAGCAGTCACCACGAAAGGACGCTTGGAACGGTCCAGTAACTGGACTCCCAATCGTTCTTCCAGTTGGTGGACCGTTTGACTGGCACTGGATTGCGAAATGCTGTTAGCATCCGCTGCACGGGAAAAACTACGACATCCCACCACGTCACAAAAGATCTTCAGGGACTTGATATGCATGCGATAAACCCCCTCCACCTTGAGGTTTACGTAGTATTAAGAAAACAAATGCCGCGCAAAAACAGGATAAGATAAGCGAATATCAAGATAGGGTCTGAAGAGGGCTTCGTCAAGGAGGTAGAATCCTTGAAAACCCTGTTTTTAATGACTCCTTTATGAAAATGAAAAATGCTGCTCGGTGATCCCTTTATCGTCCCGTGCTGGGACGACGATAGTCCAGTGGAGGTTTTTGGCCAGGTTGCATTAATGTCTGGTATTGATGGTCTCCGAGCCGTTCCCGATGCTCTGCCTGGGCCGCCTGGAGTAGTTTAGGTTGCGTGTAGAGGTCCCAGGCGGTGGCGGCTAGGACGCGAGCTGCCAGGTTCATTCCCTTGCGACCGATAGAACTGCCCCCGCTGGCAACGACTTGCCAAGAATGTCCGGGTGTCCCGGGGACAAAGCAGGCGGCATTAAAACCGGTTGTGGGAACGACCCAGGAAACGTCTCCCACGTCGGTCGACCCCATTCCCACGGTCCCCCCCTGGTCGATCACTTCCTGGATAGAATCCAGTGGCATGGGTTTGTCCAGGGTTTGTTGCAGTCGGGTTGCAAACTGAATCTCTTCGTCATTGTAGACCAGGTCGTTTAGTTCCTTCAGGTTTTTCATGCTTACCTGGGCCAGTACGTTATTGGGCAGGATTTCCAGGATGCCACCCTGGAAGTTGATTTCCAGTTTTGTTTCCGTGGCCAGGGCTCCAGCCTGTGCGCAAAGTACCAGTCGGCGGTAGAGATCACGAACTACAGTGGACTTGGGGTGACGGATGTAATAGTAGACTTCTGCGAAATCCGGGACCACGTTCGGGGCCAATCCTCCGGCGGTAATGACATGGTGAATACGGGTGTCCGGTGGTGTGTGCTCTCGCATGAGTTGAGCAGCATGGTTTGTCAGTTCCACGGCATCCAACGCTGATCGACCTTCATCCGGCGCGCCGGCAGCATGCGCACTTTTTCCATGAAAGCGGAATTTAACTGCATTGCGAGCGAGGCTGCTGCGGTCACCGGCTGCGTTCCTGCTGGACGGATGCCAGTGCAGAACAGCCTTGCAGTCCTTGAACAGGCCCGCGCGCACCAGGAAAACTTTTGCGCTGCCACCTTCTTCTGCCGGGCAGCCGTAGAAACGTACAGTTCCAGATAGCTGTCCTGCTTTGATTTGTTCTGCGATGGCAATCGCAGCCGACGCCGAGGCCACTCCAAAAAGATGGTGTCCGCATCCCTGGCCGTAAACATTGCCCACCTTTTTCTCTCGGTAGGGAACCGCTTGCTGGGATAAGCCAGGGAGTGCATCGTATTCCCCCAGGATGCCGATTACCGGTTGGCCCTCACCGTAGGTTGCCGTGA
>JAZADA010000339.1:0-13023 GCA_036124135.1 Planctomycetota bacterium
GTCTTAAACAGTTCGAATTGGGCACGTCCAGACTCGATGCCATGTTGCTCCATGGAAGCCCGAAATCCATCCCAGTCAAACATCAGGTTACGATCCACCGCCATCGACTCCACCAATTCAGGGGGAACTCCATAGGTCTGGTAAAGATCGGCTGCACTTTCACCCGGCACACGCAATTGCTGACTGGCCTCGATCTCACCAAAAATCCGCTCGATTCGTTCCAGCCCAGCATCAATCGTTCCAAAAAAGGTATTTTCTTCCTGCTCAATAACCTGCGCCACCCGGTCTACCGTTTCCGTCAATTCGGGATATGGGTGTTTCATCATCTCGACCACGTTAGGAACCAGTTGATGAAGAAAGGGCTCACGCTGGCCCAACTGGTGCCCGTCCAGCACCGCACGCCGCAACAGGCGCCGCACAACGTACTTTTCCTTGTTCGGACCTGGATAAACATTCTCATGAATCGCGAACGCACAGGCTCGCAAATGGTCAGCGATCCGACGCATTCGACGCCCACTATTTGTTTCAGAATCATAAGGCGATTCACAGATTTCACCTACGGCCTCAACGATCGGTAACAGGATATCAATGTGATAATTTGTATCCTTTCCCTGCAACGTTGCAGCCGTCCTCTCCAAGCCCATGCCCGTATCAATGTTTTTGCTAGGCAACGGACGCAGGTTGTCTGGTGGATCTCCTACCCGGTTAAACTGGGTAAACACCAGGTTCCAGATCTCGACAGACTCGCCCTTGTCATCGAGGTAAAAGATTTCGCTACATGGTCCGCAGACACCATCGGGACCACGCGTCGGTGCCCCCGCTGGCCAAAAGTTTTCGTCCTCATCAAGACGCATGATCTTGGTGGCAGGCAAACCGATCTGTTCATGCCAGATCTTGGCTGCCTCGTCATCATCCTCGTAAACCGAAACGGTCAGGCGTTCCGCATCGAGGCCCAACCACTTCGTGTCTGTCAAGAATTCCCAGGCCCATTCGATTGCCTCGGTTTTGAAATAATCACCAAAACTGAAGTTTCCTAGCATCTCGAAAAACGTGTGGTGATAGGCAGTCCGCCCCACGTTCTCGATATCACCGGTACGCAGACATTTCTGGCTTGTCGTCGCCCGCGAGAAATCGAGTTTCACCTTGCCCAGGAAGTGATCCTTGAACTGGTTCATCCCGGCCGGTGTAAAAAGCACCGACGGATCCCACGTCGGCACCAGCACATCACTATTGCAACGAGTATGGCCCTTGCTCTCGAAAAAGCTCAGGTACATTTCACGCAGTTCATCTGTTTTCATATCGTGTTAACCAATCTCTTCCACCAGGATTTTGCACCTCGGGTACAACTCAAATCGACCGCTACTGGCAAGGGAGCGATCCCCTTCCCAATCGAGCATTCCGCAGAAAACCGAGACCTATTCCAAACGTCTCATGATAGCGAGTGTCCCCGCTGCAGGCCAGTCAAGCGCCCGAGGGAGAACCTGTGAACAGCACGCTTGCATGAAGCGCAACCATTACGGTGCCGCCACTTGCCGTATCCCCTTTTCCCCATCGCCGACCGTCAAGGTCACCCGCACGGGGCCGTCCTGCTTAGACACTAGCTCCAGGAATTGCTCGGGAGTCGCAATCTTCTTAGGGCCTACCTGCTTGATAAACTCACCTGGCCTCAAACCTGCGTTCCAACTGACTGATCCTGGTTCCACGGAAACAATAGCAACACAGCCCGCAGGATCCATCTTATGGCCATGTTGTCGAAACAGCGCGGGGGGTAACGCGGTGGCATAATCCACCTGGAGGCCACGCCACCTCGGATCGGCCTGTTGCGAGTAAGCAGGCCGGGTCGACTCCACGTATTTTTTTGACAGCACCGCCTTTAATGCGATGGTACGTCCGGCTTGCTGTAGCGTTGCACCCCGCTGGATACGCAGGACGACCTCGGACTGAACTCGCAGTTGCCCAAGTTCTCGAAACAGTTCCATACGGTTTTCAACCTGCTGGCGATTGACATGCGTGATAATATCACCGACCTGCAACCCTGCTCGCTTTGCTGGAGTACCTGGAACGACGTGTTCCACCCGCGTCCCCAGGCGTCCTCGTTGTCGCCATTCCAAGGACAGATCCTCAGGTGCGACTCCCAGGAATCCCACCTGGACCTTCTTGCCCGCCTTCAATGTTTCCAGTGTCTGCCGAAACATGGCATCAACCGGGATCGCGTAACCGGCCGCTTTTTCATAACCGTAGAGTGGCGCCTGCGATGTTAGCAGGCCCACCATCTCACCCCGAAGATTGATCAGTGCTCCACCGCTGGTCCCAAGATTCAACCTGGCATCCGTTTGGATGAGCGTCCCAAAATGATGTAAAGTTTCTCGCTCCGGCTGATCTGCCAGCAACTTAGGTCGAGGGGCCGCCTGTCGCCGCAGGTTCGCCACGATTCCCCAGCTGGCACTGACTTCACCATCGCGGGCGATCGCGTAAGGATTCCCCAGGCCAACCACGATCATTCCCTTTTTCAGTTTTTTCGCGTCGCCCAGGGGCATCGGTGTCAAATCATCCGCTTTGATTTTCAATACGGCAAGATCCGTCCACGGATCACCGGCCATGACCTTTTCAGCTCGCTCTACAGCCACCACCTTGTACGGTTTCCGACGGACCCACACGTAGTAATCATTTTCCTCTGGATCCCCCAGTGCATGGTAAGTGGTCACGATCAGACCCTGGCGTGAAATCACGACTCCGGTGCAATACTGGTTCGGCACGAACTCGGGACTTGTTGGCGTTGGCCGATCAAATCGCAGATCTGTGGGCTCACCAACGGGAGGTAGCTGGCGTAACGGATCCCGCGGTCCCGTGACGTTACGACCAGCACCCTTCTTACGACGCACCCGAGCGATGGCGACCACGGACCGTTCTGCCTTTTCGATAGCGGTTACCAGCCCCGTTTCCATCCGTTGGGCCCATTCGAGGGCCGTCGGGGACTCGGCAACCGGCTGGGCGCACACCAGCTGCGGGACACACCAGGTCACCAGCAGCGATATACAAAAACACCTCGCCACTGCAGATGCCGTGAACAGATCGATCATTTGCCTGATCGACGTAGTTAGTTTTGCCATCATCTTGCCCCTTTCGGTATCACCACCAGCGTCATGTTATTTTTGCAGACACGTGTGGCAAACCGAAAGGGCTCGATGGCATCCGGCATGGCAATCTTATGCGACTTCTTCAGCAGGTGCATCTGCCGGTACGGCATCCACTGCTTCTGCCGCTTCTGCCGCGGCTGCCGCCGCTTCCGCTTCGGGGTCCACTACGTATCCGCTGGCAATCAAGACCTTGGCCTTGATCTCTTCGGTCAGTTCCGGATTCTCAATCAGGTTCTGTCGAGCTTTTTCCTTCCCTTGGCCAACGTAAGCATCATTGTACTTGAACCAGGATCCACTACGCGAGACGACGTTATGGGTAACTGCCAGGTCGAGAATATCGCCCTCGTAGCTAATCCCATTGCTGTGCATCATATCGAACTCGGCGATTCGGAATGGTGGGGCGACTTTATTCTTAACCACCTTACCACGGACCCGTTGGCCCACGACCATTTCACCATCTTTCAATTGGCCGATCCGTCGCACATCGATTCGACAGGAACTATAGAACTTCAACGCTCGGCCTCCGGGCGTTGTTTCTGGACTGCCGAACATCACGCCAATTTTTTCACGGATCTGGTTAATAAAGATCACCGCTGTTTTGCTCTTGGCAATGGCACCCGTCAATTTCCGCATTGACTGGCTCATCAAGCGTGCCTGCAAACCCACGTGCGTATCGCCGATTTCGCCATCCAGTTCCTGCTTCGGAATCAGGGCGGCAACCGAATCCACGATCACGACATCCACTGCATTGGATTTCACCAGCATCTCGGTAATCTGCATCGCCTCTTCACCATGGCTGGGTTGACTGACCAACAGGGTCTCCAATTCAACACCCAGCTTCTTCCCCCAGTTCGGATCAAAAGCATGTTCCGCATCGATCATGGCCGCAATGCCACCATCCTTTTGGGCCTGGGCGGCGATATGAAGAGCCAGCGTGGTTTTACCACTCGATTCCGGCCCAAACACCTCGATCACACGACCACGAGGGATTCCAGGACCACCGAGGGCCATGTCCAGGGAAAGGCAACCTGTCGAAATTCCCTCGATAGGTCCCCGCCGTTCACTACCCAGGGGCATGATCGAACCTTCACCAAATTGTTTTTCAATTTGCTGCAAGGTCGTTTTTAGCTGTGAGTTACTTTCGATCTGTTCCGCAACTTTCGCCGACGCACCCGCCTTGCCAGCTGCTGATTTTTTTCGTTTCGACTTCGTTGTTTTTGTTGTTTTTGCCATTCGATTTGCTACTTTCGATCCATCTAGTTTTGTATCTGCGACCATTATTGTACTCCTTTATAAAAACTCGGGGGGTCCTTGCAACCAGTAAATGACTGGCCCCGTGTCTTTGCAGTGTCATTAGTCCTGCCCAAGTTGCCCAAGAGATCCGGGTAGCTCGAAATTCGGCAGCCCATCACCTACTACTGAACGCCTGAACACTATAACGACCTTCGGCATTTTTCACAAGGTCAATCCACTTATTCCCTGTTATCGCAGGGCCCCGGGACACGTCTGGTCACACCGTTGGAAAAATATGGTCGATTCTTCAAGAGCCTGATTTTTTCAGCGGAATCGTCGCCAAACGCTGGTATTGTGGTTCATCGCGACCCAACTGGCTCGCCACGACCACGACCTGCGAGGCCAGGCAGGTGACCGCTGGGCCAAAATTCGCCGCTTGCAAGACTTCCGCCAAGGCTCCCGCGGTGGCTAACGAGGATCGCAGGCGTCCCAGGGTCACATGGGGATGAAATTGCCGATGTTCGCCACGGAATCCCATCTGCATCAGCGCTTGCTCAACTTGCTCGTGCACCTGGAAAACTGCCTCTTGCCCTGCCCCGACACCCATCCAGAGAGTTCGTGGTCGCTCGGCACTGGGAAACGCACCCACGTGATCAAAAACCATTTCCAAGGGCTCACAATTCGCCACGGCCGAAGTCACTCGCTGACAAATCTCTGCCAATTCAATCGTGGGTACTTCTCCCAGGAACTTAAGGGTCAAGTGCAGGTTTTCTGCAGCTACCCATTTCACGTCAACACCCGTCTTGCCAAGTCGATGCATCCACTCAGCTGCCAATTCCTTGACTGCAGCCGATACTGGCAGGGCGACAAAAGTCCGTGTTCTATTCATAAAAGGTATTGCTCCCACCGTATTGACTCTCGGCCAGGCTCGTCGAAAACAGGCAGCCGAGCCTGCGAATCTACAGGGACTCCTCGTAAAGTGGCCGACAGTCTTCCAGTCGAGTTCCTTCTTCATCGGTCACGGCGATTTGTTTTCCACCCCAGATAGAAACGCCCGCATGATCTCCATCATGGGTCAACAAGAACAACTGCAGGTTAAATCTTGGCCGTCCCTGCTCATCACGCTCGGTCGGCGCCACGTGTTCCACGATACGCTGAAGCACTTGCAGGCCGGCAGTTTCTGCATCCACTCCCTGTCGTAAATACTCCACTGCTGCAAAGGACGAAAGGTTCTGCAGATTCGCTTCCCCATGACCAATGCTACCACAACAGCCTCCCTGTTGATCCACGTACAAACCTGCTCCCAGGATCGGTGAATCGCCCACGCGGCCCGCGATCTTGAAAGCATGTCCACTAGTACTGGTCGCACAGGCCATCGCTCCACTGCGATCGATAGCCGAACAATGCACCGTCCCGCCGCTCCGATCCTGGTCACGACCATAAAAATGTTCCCGGTACCACTGCCGGACATCCAGGTCACGATCTTCCTCTGGAGGTGCTTGCCAGTCATCGTGCTGTGATCGCATGCGTTTCCAATACAGCCACATTCGACGCGACTGTTCCGTCAACAGGTTCTCTTCACGGAACCCGTTCGCCAGGGCAAACTGCAATGCTCCTTCTCCAACCAACAGAGAACGCTGGGTCTGTTCCAACAAACGTTGAGCGACCTGGGTCACGTGGCGAACCGAACGCAGGGCACCCACGCCCGCACCTCGGTGGGTCCGACCATCCATGACCGCCGCATCCAATTCGACCACTCCATCTTCATTGGGCAAGCCTCCATAACCTACCGTGCGATCCTCGGGGTCGTCCTCCACGACAGTGACCCCGGCGACCACGGCATCCAGCGGAGATTGTCCCTGCTGGATACACTCGTAGGCGCGCTCCGTTGCCTGGAGTCCGTTATGCGAAGCAATCGTCTTAATGGTACCCATGAATCATCCGGTGTCTTGCTGAGCGACACGTACCAGTCGGCAAAAAAGAACGTGCCGGGACAGGCTAGAGAATTCCCCTGCCGACTCCCAGTTGATACCATAAATGACTTCCCAGCTGCTGCCCATCCCCAACTCCCGGTTCCCTTTCAGGAAATTACCTGGCCCATGAAACGACTCCCCATCAACATCCTGAGAATTCTCCTACTCCTGCTATTGCCCGCGATGGCGACGGGAACCGACTGGAACCAGTGGCGTGGTCCGCAGCGCACGGGCGCAACCACCGAAACGCGACCTTTAATAGAGACTCTGCCAACGACCGGTCTACAACCACGCTGGATTGCGATGACCGATATCCCTACAGCTCGTTCCGGTGGCTGGTCCAGTCCAATTGTCGCCCAGCAACGGGCCTACCTGTTCACTCATCACAAGGTCAAGCTGGGGGAGGGCAAACTCGGCAAGATCCAGTTCCCTTACCTGTCCCCGGAAAAACGGACTGGAATGACCCCGGAGGAGTATGAAGCTTATGAGCGAAAGCGACGTGATGAGCAGGAAACACGAAGTAATTTTTATCGATTTGACGAAATCCTCTACTGCCTTGATAGCCGCACGGGAAAAACAGCCTGGACGAACAAGCGCAGCAGCAGCTACACCCGTTTTCCTCAATCCGGTTCACCCGCTGTCATTGGTGATTCCGTGCTGGTACTGGGAGCGGGTCGACTGGCCCGCTGCATCGATGCCCGAGACGGTCGTGATCGATGGCAAACCAAGTTGCCGGGAGAGTTTCGAGATCAACACATGCAGTCCTCTTTCGCTGTGACAGGCAAGGTAGCTGTGGTACTATGCGGCAACCTCTACGGACTGGACCTGGAAAATGGAAACGTTCTCTGGCAAGCGGGTGATTACGAATCACGCCAGTTTCACAGCAGCCCAGTCATCTGGAACTCATCCCGGGGCCCACGGGTGATTGTCAACGTCGATGGCCGCAACACTATCTGTGTCGACCCACAAACGGGTGAAACAGCGTGGCAAATTCGTTCTGATGCAAATCACTCCACCCCGGTACTTGCCGGCAACCGGCTACTGACCTACGGCAGCAGTCGCAAGAAGGGACTTCGTTGTTACGAACTTACACCGGGACAGGCAGAACTGTCCTGGACCTACCAGGGAACCGCAGACCCGGGATCCAGTCCGGTCGTGGTAGGCAACCATGTTTACGTCCAGGGAGAACGGCGACTGGCCTGCGTTCAGCTGGACACCGGCAAACAGGCCTGGATGACACAACTGGATCTTAACAAGCCTCGCTACACATCCCTGATCGCCGTCAATCAGCAAATATTCTATGTCTTCGAGAGCGTCATCTCATTTACCGCCGATAGCCGTCGATTCCAGCCTCGCATGCAAGCCCGTATCAACAACCAGGGGCTGCTGGCAGAAGAGACCACTTTTCGGAAGCAATACCAAATCGATGAATTGGAAAAAACAACCGAGGGCCAAAAGGAAGCCGAGAAGATCTGGCGCAAGGAATTTGCCAATGGCCCCCTGCCCTGTGCTACCCCAGCCGTGGCTGACGGCTGCCTGTACATCCGGCTCAAGAATGGATTAGCCTGCTACGACCTGAGTGTCCCGCCAACGGGTCAACCAGCCAATTGATCAAGCGGCCTGGCGTCGCCGCTCCTTGCGTCGCTGGCGGCGAGCACGCTTGCGATCTGCCCGACTTTGCTTGTTCCGAATCCTCTTGGCTTGTTGATCAAGCTCCTCTCCATTTTCATCGTAATCATCATCCGCTGCGATCGTTTCCTCGACCTCTTCCGACAACTCATATCCATCGTCAACCGGCACCATTTCGATCGCAGTTTCCTCTTCTACCGTTGCCTGATCGATCGTCTTTTCAACAGGTTCAGTCACCTGCTTTACGCTCACTTCCTTTCGTGCAACCATTCCCTGGGCCTCCCGAAAGACCTGCCTGGCTTCCATCCAGATGGTCCCCGCCAGGGTCACATGACCGATCAGCAGTAACATGCCGCTGGTCAGCGGAGCAGCTAGAACAGACTGAACCCAGGCGATCTCAAATTGCAGCAACATCACCACGGCATAAGCTGCGACCGTCGGCACCCAAAAACAATTAGTCCAGTAACTATCACGAACCTCGATCGTCATACGTGTTCCCAGGACAAGCCCTCCCAGCGAGATCGCGATCAACCAACCCCAGTGAAATTCTTCCGCAGAGATCGCGATCGGCAAAGTAGTAATCGCACCCTGTAACGATTGATGAATCCCGGTTGCGGTCTCCAGGCTGGCCAATACGCACCAGGCAGCTAACCAAGCCCAAAATCGGTAATGACCCCGGTAATCATCGACCTTGTGCCGACGCAACATGTAAACCATGCCGCTGCCCGCAGCAGCGACCAGCAACAGGGCACTGGAAAACCATGCCGCCAGCGTTCCCGGACCCTCGAGCGACAAACGACTTGCCCCCTGCATGGAACCCAAATGCAAACCATAAACAGCGGAGCCCGCCAGCAGTACCAGTAGTAACCAGGTTCGCAATCGCAGCGGTATCAGATCCGTCAGGCGTGGCTGATTTTCTCGCAGCGCAGCAGCACTATAGCCGCCCTGGTCAATTGAACTCAACGGACGGGGCGCAGCCTGTCCGGAATCGCCTGTCGTTTCCTCGATCAAAGCGCGACGACGCCGCTCGTCCCGCTGTCCACTCCGTCGGAATTGCATTAACTTCCACCCAACCCTGGCAAGAAATCCTGTCCTTGATCCGCCGCTAAAAGAGAGTCCGTCCTCAATCCATCGCTGGTTTTACCTAATCCAATTTTCGGCAACCGAGGCCACCTATCTCTACTCTCACTCGCTGACCCGGCCCACGTGAAGAAAGAGATAATCCGTGGAAACTGCCTGGTGACCCTGCATTCCCAGCACCGTAAGAAACCTTAACGATTGTGACGTTCGTAGGGGCACAGGATTCCGCTATCGCAACGAACCACCAAGAGGTACTCATTAGCGAACAAGTCAACACCGCGAACGAGCCCCAGGTAGAAACTCAGTCACTCGCGTTGGGGAATTGCCACTGGCAGATAGTTGCGGTATGCTCTTTGGTGACCTGCCGATATGAGCGACAACATCGCGCATACCTCGAGCCTGTCGGTAGTAATTCCAACCAACAAACGGTTTCATTGAAACAGACGAAAGGTTAACGCAATGGCTTACGAACTTCCTGCCCTGCCCTACTCTCATGACGCCTTGGAACCCCACATCGATGCCCGCACGATGGAAATCCATCATGGCAAGCATCATCAGGCCTATATCAACAATGTTAATGCCGCGATCGCTGGTACCGAACTGGAAGGTAAAAGCGTAGAGGACCTCGTGAGCGACCTGGACAGCGTCCCCGAGGAGATTCGCGGCGCGGTTCGTAACAATGGTGGTGGACACGCCAACCACTCGTTGTTCTGGAGCGTTATGGGACCATCTGCAGGCGGAGCCCCTGAAGGGGATCTGGCCGCAGCCATCGATGCCGCCTGCGGCAGCTTCGAAGCATTCCAAGAGGCCTTTGCCAAGGCAGCCGCCACGCGTTTTGGCAGCGGCTGGGCATGGCTCAGTGTTGATGGAGATCAACTGGTCGTGGAAAGTACCCCTAACCAGGATAGCCCCTTGATGGAGGGACGCACCCCCATTCTGGGTCTCGATGTCTGGGAACATGCTTACTACCTGAACTACCAAAATCGACGTCCCGACTATGTCGGCGCTTTTTGGAACGTTGTCAATTGGGACGAAGTTGCCAATCGATACGCTGCCGCCCAAGGCTGACACTTGCCACGCATGGCAAGAAACTCAACGAAAACGACTGGCCGGTTTTACCGGCCAGTTTTCGTTGGGACAGACCTCCAGCAAGGACACCTCTGCTCTCCAACGCCGGAGAAACGAGCAATCGCTAGCATCTTTGCTAGCTGATGCCCTTCCGCTTCCCATAATGGCATTGACGCCAAGCTTCTCCATTCCTATGATCCGCCCCGCGTTGCCACGAAAGAGAAAGCCTTCACTTGGCTGAATCGTGTGGTGAACATGGCCTGATCGGCCGACAATGGATTATACATCGCGTTTGGTTCGTTCCGTTCCCTGGACGGTGAACAGTTACCTTCTACATATCGAGTGGATTGCGAAACGCAAACTGGCTACTACAAATCCTGCTAGTACATGCGTTGGTTTCGTATCGAACAACAAAGGATAGAAAACCATGGGTTTGATTGTTTCTCGTTGGGCATCAATGCTGAATTTTGTAGCTATCCTGATCCTGATTACGGCCAGTGGCTGTAAAATGAGCAGTTGGAGTATCCCCGGCATGAGTTGGGGCGGCAGTAAGGAAAATGCTGCAGAAGCTCAACTGCCAGGGCAACCCGCAGACAATAACCAGGCAGTTCCTTCTACCAATGCCTCCAAGTACCTCACTCCGCCAACCATTACCACGGGTACGCCCAGCTATAGCGGCAATTCCGCCACCGCAGCGACGAAATCCCCCAATGGCCGCACCACGGCCTATACGGGACGTAATACCCTGGGGCCTTATCACCCACCGAAGAAAAAGGCTGTTGCCGCAACCCCGCCTCAATACGCAGCTCCCCAATATCCGGCAACTCAATATCCGGCAACCCAGTACCCGGCCACCCAATATCCGGCAACTCAGTACCCGGCCACGGCCAGCCAGGCTCCGGCAACTCAATTACCAACAGCCCAGTACCCGGCAACCCAGTACCCGGCAACCCAATATCCGGCAACCCAGTACCCGGCAACGGCCAGCCAGGCTCCGGCAACTCAATTACCAAGAGCCCAGTACCCGGCAACCCAGTACCCGGCTACCCAATATCCGGCAACGGCCAGCCAGGCTCCGGCAACTCAGTACCCGGCCACCAAGACGGCAGATACTCGCAGTGCGATGCGGGGCACCCCCCCAGCCACCGGTAATTACCAGGGTGGCTTTTATGCTCCGGAACGTCCAGCAACCGGTATCCGCCAAGATCCAGCCGCAGCCACCACGCAACCAGCACCCAATTACTCCAATCCCCAGAGCGGGGCCTATGGACAGGGAGCCGCCAACACGTACAGCCCGGGGCAGTTGCCGGCCAAATCGAGCACGGCTCTACCAACCACTCAGTTCCCAGCTAGTGGCCAGGCAGCCCCTTACGCCTCCCAGGACCCTTATGCAGGTCAGTCACTGGCTCCCGCTACTCCTGGCGCGAGTGCCACCGGAGCAGCTGCTGCCACACCCTATCGACCGGGCAGTACCGGGCGGCTGGATCCCACCAGCGTGCCTCAACAGCAACCAGCATACCCACAACAGCAACAACCTGGATCCTATCCCCAACGAAGCAGCGAATTCAGTCCCTAGGGGATAGGAGCTGAGTAGAATTAGCCACTGGCAGATTCAAAAGACCTTGGGACATGCAATGGAGAAACATTGCATGTCCATTTTTCTGCGCGTCCAGCGGGTAATACCCCTTTTTGCCCATCACCCTTCCTACCAGGGTGTCATACCACCATTCACGCAGAGCGTTTGGCCTGTCACGAAAGAGGCTTCTTCACTCGCCAGGTAAAGAATGGCATCTGCTACGTCCCGTGGAATACCCCAACGTCCAGCAGGTATCATTTCCAGGTAGGCATCCTTGTCTTCCTGGGGATCGTTGAGGTGTCGTTCCACCGGGATCCATCCAGGCGCTACCATGTTGACCGTAATACCATCACTGGCCCACTCCCGGGCCATACTGCGTGTCCAACCAATCTGTCCCCCCTTGGCAGCAACATAGGCACTGAATGGTGAAACGCTGCGATGGTAAACCTCGCTGACAACGTTGATAAAGCGTCCCCAGCGTTGCTCCTTCATCTTGGCCGCTGCACGTTGCCCCAACAGGAAAGGACTCTTGATAAAGAAATCGATCATCCGTTGGTAGAAGTCCCAATCGTAATCCTCGATCGGCTTTTGCGGCTGCTCACATGTCGCATTACTGACAATAATGTCGGGATGGCCAAGTTGCTGTTCCGTTTCCTGAAACAGTTTTTCCACACCATCCTCAGTTGTCACGTCAGCACGCACCATGGCGGTCTCGATACCAGCCGCCTGGTATTGCTGAAATGCCTGCTCGGCCCGTTCCTCATTATTAAAATAGTTGACCGGTACCTTGGCACCTGCCTGTCCGAGGGCAAGTCCAATTTCTTTTCCCAGACCGGTACTATTACCCGTCACCAGGGCCACGTGCCCAGAAAGCGAAAACGCCATTACACCATCTCCCATTTTATGGACACCACTCGTCCGGCCCGGTTCATCCTACCAAGACCGATCGTTGGCCTTCATGGGATTTAAGTCGTGGCGGGACAGATTTGATGAATCACCACGCGTGTACGATATCCACGTTGCTCGAGGTGATCCAGGCAGTGTCGTGCGTGCTCGACCTTCAGGAAACTCGCATAACGCTGCCAACATCCCCCAGCAACGGGTTGATATTGTACCACGCATTGACGAGCCATCCCTCCAGGGGCGCTGACAGCCAGGGAACGGGTTTGGCGAATAGGTGTAGCTACAGCAGGCATCTTGGAAATCCTTTTCCTAGACCAACTAGACTTCCTTGTCTTACACTGGTCATCGTACCAGCGAGGGGGATTTCTTCAGCAAATCAGCAAAAATCTTTGGGTTCAGAGAATTACCATCCCATCACGACATT
>JAZADA010000340.1:0-3083 GCA_036124135.1 Planctomycetota bacterium
TAGAGATGGGTGTAGGCGGTCATGGCGTACGACTTCACGTCTCCAGCCGTGGCCGGATCGACAGGTTTCGTAAAGGTCAGTTCAAATCCGTTCGGTCGAGCTCGCATCTCGTGGATTTCAAACGGTACCTGCCCTGTCCAGGTTAGTCGTGATAGCCCGTAGGAGGTCTTGCCCCCTCCCCAGCCGCGACTGCTGCCGCCGGCAAACATCGTGCCCCCCTTGCCCCACATCATCCGCAGGACCGGCGGCGTGAAATCACGTCGGAAATGAAAACAGGCTCCCTGGTATTCCCCGTCTACCTTTTCCATGAAGACCCGCATCACCAACGCATTGGAAAGGTCACCGACGAACGTTTGACCTGCAAACGGACCGAACTTGCCACCGGTGCTGTCATGCAAAATGTCGGTTTGTGATTTTCCCATCTGCGGATAGGGGAACCACAACGCCGGCGCGATTAGCTTGGGGTTCGCCTTTACCGCCTCGCCCCATTTCATACCCCGCTTGGGATAGTCGGCAAAGGGCAGCTTGAAATTGGCCAATGGATGGTCGAGAGATTCCAGTCCGGTAGGCTGGCCATGGAAAACCCCCGGTTTCAGGTGAGCCATTTTTCCTGAGGCGACATGGTCTCCCTGGTTGTCCGTGAAAAACATCTCGCCATCGAGGCTCTTGCCCAGCCCAGCGGGTGAACGCAGGCCCGGACAGACCGGGATCATCTTCCCCTTGTTGTTGATCTTGATCGACCAGCCGCGCCAGTAGCCCTGGGCTTCCTGGCCACCGCCAAAGGGGCGGTTCAGGTTGATCCAGAGGTGCCCGTCCTTGCCCAGCTTGGGTCCAAAGGAGTACTCGTGGTAATTGCCGTTGATCTCCCAGCTGTTGCAGAACGTTTCCACCACGTCGATCCGATCATCCCCGTCGGTGTCTTCAAGGCGTGTCAACTCGGTCCGCTGGGCCAGGTAAATGCCATTGGGAAAGCCGTGGCCCGGGTTGACCAGGATGCCCAGTGGCTCGTGCATGCCAAACAGCATCTGCTTGTAGGTGACAATCTGTTTCTCGGTCGCCGTCACTTGCGTCGTCTTGCCAGCGGCATCGGTGATGTTGATCTTCTGACCGGTCAGAGCCGGCTGCTCGGAATAGGGATTCTCGATCAGCCACAGTTCCCCGCGTCGCGTACAGGCAATCAGTCGCGTTTGCTCCTTGTCGAGCCAGCCCAGGCCACTCAGTTCCAGGACCAGGCCGTCGGGCAAGGGAAAGGTGACCATGCGGTAGTAGTCGTTTTCGGTCGGTGGCTTCGGTTGTTGGGCGGTCGCCACGGTCAACGTCATGGCCGAGAACAGGATCGCAGCTGCCAGTAACTTGGTTGCACGCATCAAAAAATCTCCAGGAAGCTTGTTGCCAGGGGAAACCGGGGCAGGAATACCTACCACTCCATCTCCACGCCAAAGGTTGCCACGTGTTGCTTGTTCTTTTTCATGAAGTCGATGGGCAGCAGTAATTGTTGCTTGCCCTCGCTCTCGCGGATGAAAGGTTTTCCGGAAAGTGAGCCGGTGAACTTGAATCGTACCCGGTCATCGACCACGTAGATCCCATCCTGCTCGACGATCTTCGCGCCGTCCGCAGCCAGGAAGTAAAAGCTGCTGATCGGATCTGCCGTCTGCAGTGAAAAGGCCCGCTTGAGGATCGCCGTATCCTGCTGGAAGGCAGTGGAAGGTGTTTCCTCGACCTTGATCGATTGGATGTCGTAGATGAAGGTGGGATTACGCTCCTTGTCGAGCCGGTAACCGCGGAACCGCCAGCCGTCGGGTGTTCGGTTCGAGCCGATCCGTTCCTTGGGTTTGTCCTTGGGCCAGGGAGTCGTTTGACTGGCCCGTTCGCTGAAGGCGGGCCCCTCCGGAAGCTTGACGACATCGTTACTGGGGATCTGGGCATACTGCCCGGCGCGACCGTCCCAGGCATGTCGGGTTTCCACGAACTGTCCGGTCCAGGCCAGCGATGAACGAATCCGGTTGGCGTCAAAGGCCATGTGGGTCCGTTGTCGGAAACCGACCAGGATGGCATGGGCACTCACCTGGTTCAGGAAGGTGCGGAAGACAATCGTCTCGTCGCTCGGTTCCAGCACGTTGCCGCCGTTGGGAGCCAGTCCCTTCGGAAAGCCTCCCTTGTTGCCGACTGAGAGGAAAGCCCAGATGGCATCAACCTGGCGATCGACATCACCACCGGCCACGTCCTTGAAAAACGTTTTTCCCTGGGGCCAGGCCGTTGGCATGCGTGTGCCGGGGCGCATCTTTTGCGGATGTTTCAGCCAGGACTGGAACCAGCCCGCCTGCAATCGTGAGGTGGAGACCTGCAGGTCCATCCCCTCGGCACCCGGGAGTCGGTGGGGGCCCCAGGTATGACAGTTGATGCAGGAAAGAGCCGTCTTGCCGAGCAGGAACCGTCCCTCGTCCACCATCCGTGGTGAGAAAGCCGGCTTGTGGGTGGGGACCTTGCCTGCATCGGCCTTTTCGAACTGGGCGACCAGCGGTTGGACGTTATTGGGACCGAATTTCGGCATGCGGGTTGCCATGTAAGTGCGATATTTCTGGTCTCGAACCAGCATGTCGTCAAAACCCTTGCGGGTCAGCTTGGCACCGACCTCGTGCAGCGGGGGTGCCAGTCGTCCCTCGTCACCCAGGTCGACGATCTTGTCGTAGACAAAGTAATTCGACTTGGCCATGCTGGGGCCACCCACCTTGCCACGCTGGTGGCAGGCATAGCAGTTCATGGTGGTCATTGCCAGGTGAACCTGGTCAGCAGGTGTGTTGGGAACCTTGTTTTGCTGGAGGGCAGTCAGGGCATTATGAAGGGCGCCACGTTGCTGTTTATTTAGGTCATAGTGTGGCCGTCCGCTGGTCACGTTTTCCGACAGGCAACTGCCCTGGCGACCGGCATTGGCCTGGAGCAGTGCCGGAGGTGTCTTGGTTGGTGGAGCGAACTTATCACCCGTCTGGTGACAACTGGCACACTGGAGCGTGGCGAACCATTGCTTGCCCTGTTCGATCTTGGCCGGGTCCGGCGTGAAGTCAACGATCCCCTTGGGAATCATC
>JAZADA010000341.1:0-10294 GCA_036124135.1 Planctomycetota bacterium
TCTCAACACTGGCAAGCCAGTCTGCCAGGATCCGCCCCCGGACTGGCGAGCCGCGTGTCTCGCTAGCGGCCCCGGGACTGAGTGACAAGCCTGGCGGACTGCACCGCACCCTGTGTCAGTAGTGCTCCAAGGCAGATTGCCAGCGTTAGAAATTTAAGATCAAACCATTGATGGCAGGCCATGACGATTTCCTCCAGGTACCCCGGTTAACGGCAGAAAAAAAGCCCCTGCAACCAGGGGCTCTCGAGTGGGCATAGCAGGATTCGAACCTGCGACCCCTGCGATGTGAACACAGTGCTCTGACCAGCTGAGCTATATGCCCGAGAAATTTCGGCCTCCGCTCCCGGTGACCACTTCCTAATGTACTCCCTTCCCATTTCGCTTCAAGCCGCCGATGGGCTCTCAATCCGCTTCTTCATTCTCCGCGACAGGCTCGGGCGTGTCTTCTCCCGAGCTGTCATCCGTCTCCGCCACGTCGTCTGCAGGAGGGGGCGAGAATCGTGGTGCCGTAGCTTCCTCGTACTCGTCGTATTCATCGGTCGTCGTGGAGGATGAATAAGCATCATTCGTTGGATAATCCGGCACATGCGTATGCGACTGAAAATCGTTCAAGCCACTACGCAACTCCCGGTAGCTTTTCCCAACGGAACGGGCCACTTCTGGCAATTTCGATCCGAACAGGATGACGGCAATGGCCCCGATGATCATCATCTCCATCGGCCCCATACCAATTAATGCAAAGATCATTTGACTTCTATCCTTCTATTCTGCGGGTTCATTACCACCGCCGCGAAACACAGGCTTGCCTACCATGACCACGAGGGACATACAGAAGCACGCCTGGAACAGTCGTCTTGCCGAGAAGACAACCACGGTAACCACGATCGAGGCACAGGTCCTCTACTCGGTGGTCTCTTCCGTTTCGCTGCTGGGCTCGCTACTGGTTTCACTGCTGGTGTCACTGGCTGCCTGGTCGATATCTTCTTCGATACCCTGGACACCCTTTTTGAATTCAACAGCACTTCTCCCGAGGTTTCGCATCAGGCTCGGAAGCCGGGCACTGCCAAACAACAACAGGATCACTCCCATGACGACAAACATTTCCATGCCGCCAGGGAAACCAAACGCCAACACAAGTTCTGGACCATGTAAGAAATTCATTACATCGCTCTCGCTAAAAGGGTAGGACGTAAACTCGTTACGCAGGCGAGCGGCGAAAGCGGGTTGTCGCCCGGATGGGCTTCACCAGAACCAGCTCGTGCGAACCCGGAAATCCATTGATTCCGCAGGCTTTTCAACACAAACATTATTTTACTGGCCCGGCGGAGACTGTCAAACCGACCAGCCAGAAAGGGCGGGAAAAGTGATCTTCCTTCTGCATTTCCTAGCTCAACGCACGGATTAAACCGACTGGGAAAGCTGGAGAAAACGGCCTAGGGTTGCTGGTACAGCGGCAGATAACGGTAATAGACTTCCAGGCAAAGCGCTGCCATCGCCGTACTGTAGGCCCGCCCACCGTAAGCTCCCCAGACGGTGTCTGGATCCCAACTCCCTTCCCACGGATCTTCGTGGCGCTGCAAACGCAGCAACTCGGCCTGCAGGGCCTGGTTCCAACGTTGCCATGCTGGCCCCTGGACCTGGTGCAGGGCGAGGGATGCATAGTACCAGTAATAGAAGTTTTTCTTACCACTTCCGGGTAACTCGCGAAGGATATACTGAACACCTTCCTGGATAGCCGCCTCATTGCGAGGCCAGTTCAGGAAGGCACGACATACCATGGCCTCGGCCGTCATCGTTCGCGAAGGCTGTTGCAAGGGTCGGTAGGAAGCGAGTCCACCGGCCTTACCATGCAAGACGCTGCGCAGGAACCGCGTGTTCAACTGGCGCGTCGCAGTCGACCATTCCACCCCGGCGAACTGGGCACTGCGCAGTGCCATCACCTGCCAGCCGAACTGGCTCATATCACCGCGGTCTCCCGCCTGGTAGCGCCAACCTCCGGAGCTGGGATGCTGAGCCCACATGGTATAACGTGCAGCTCGCTGCACCGTGTTTGCCAGGCGTGCGTCGCCCGTCATCGCATAGGCTTCACTGAGTGCCAACGTGGCCATTCCATGACAATACATGCGAGCAAACAGCCGTGCTGATCCTGCCAGGTTGCCATCCTTCGCCTGCTGACGCGCGAGGTATTCGAGCCCCTTCTGCACAACCTCTCGATGAACACCCTCCCACTGGGTATGTCCATTTCCCAGGAAGGCCAGCAGCACAAGTCCGCTGATACCCGTGTCGGCCTGGCTGCCCGCACCCTTGCGATCGTGACCTCCGATACGCCGTTCGACACCCCCTTCCAGGGCCCGGGGGGACCAACCGCCAGCATCTCCCTGGTGATTTGCCAACCATTGCAGTGCTGCATGGACCGCCGCTTCACTACGCGCGTTGCCACCGAATTTCTCTAACGTTTGCTGCCTCTGCGCCTGGGAACGGTACTGGTAGAGTGACGGACGCTGGTAGGAAGGAGCCGTCACCGGTTTCCGTACCGGCGATTCCAAAACAGGCTTTACAGGCACCGGTTTCAGTACCGGGCTTTCCACGATCTCTGCTGGCAACGAATCGACATCCACGTCATCACCCGTATCTGCTACGGACGCGAGTGGCTCGGGCGTCGCCAAAAGATCCGCCGGACTCGGCTCGAGCGGTAACTCGGCCAACTCGCCGGGGACCGGTGCTTCCAATGGCATCGGAGGTGCCGGTGCCTCCACCGCAGGCTCAGCCAGCTCAGCTATCGCTGGTGGATCCGGTTCCGGATCCGGTTCCGGTTCGTCAGTGATCGAGGCTTTCACTGGCGGCGATTCGCTTTCCGTGGGGAGGAACTCGTCTCCCGCTGGCTTGGGCTGCAACGTGGAAGGGTCTGAGGCCGTCTCAGAGGCAGCCTGATCCTGTTCCGGAGAGACATCCGGGTTCCCCTGCGACTCGCTTTCGCTGACGATCTTGATCTGAAACGTATCGTAGACCGCCAGCGTAGGAGGAGCGGTCCAGAGGTGCGTACAGTATGCGTAGACCATCAATAACAGGTGCGCAAAGACCGACAGGGCGATGCACTTGGAAATTGGTTTCGATTGGCCCCAGCGGGTACGTGTCAGGATCAACAGGCTGATCGTCAACACCACGAGGCCTATCCAGATAACAAGGGACCACGTACCGGAGAGATGCGGCAACCTGAGGCCGTCGAGCAAATCAGCAACAATCAGTGAGACGTTAGCCATGCATCACCTGAGCTTGCGAACCGTTCGCACGGAAATCCCCATATCCGAGATACCTGCCTGGCGACAGGCACCCAGGACCGAGGCCACATTCTGAAACGAGCCATTGGCATCTCCTCGCACGATCACCCCCATCTGCCGATCCTGCTGACGCTGCAATTGCAGTCGCCGGACCAGTTCATCCACCGTCACTTCTTCCTCGTCCAGCAGAATACGACCATCCTGCAGGATATTGACGATCCGCTTGCGTGGGGCAGGGGAGAGGGCCTCGGTATTGGAAATTCGCGGTACATCGAGAGCAATCTTGCGTTCCATTTCCGATACCTTCGTACCGACCATGAAGAAGATGATGAGCAGGAAAACGATATCGATCATGGGCGTCAGGTTCAAGTCCGGCTGCTCGTCCATGTGGGTCTTTAACGGCATCTGGTCGACTCCGTGGCAGTGCAGAAATAAAACCGTGGTACCTAGGCAGCCTTGGCCTGCCGAGTGCTCTTGCCGGATGTCCCCTGTTTTTCTCGCAAGGCCTCGGCTGATATCGATTCAACGATCTGCTGCCCCAGCGCATCGATGTCAATGATCAGGCGATCGACCCGACTGATAAAGAACAGGTAAGCGATCAGGGCTGGGATAGCGACCGTCAGGCCTGCTGCCGTGGTCAACAGTGCCTGGCTAATCCCCGCTGCCAAAAGCTCCGGCCGTCCCATCGCCCCGGCTACCACGATGGCATTGAAAGCCCGGATCATCCCGACCACGGTTCCCAGCAAGCCGAGCAGGGGACTGATCGTCGAGATCCCGTTGAACAACCTCAGGTAACGTCGCAACCCGTTAGTCACACGTTCCCCGGCATCGATAATGGCCTGTTCGATCTCCACGGAGGGCCGCCCCCACTTACGCACAGCTGCTGCGAAAACATTTGAAACCGGGCTGCGATTCTTCTCGCACAGCTCAAGTGCCTCTTCCCGGGTCAACTTCCCCTCCTGCAATTGCCCCACGAAACGCTTCACAAAAGGACGCGGAATCACACGTCCCCGACGCAGGCTGGCGGCTCGCTCGAAGACAAAAACACAGAGCACGAAGGAACAGATCGCAATCGCCATCATCAACGGTCCACCATCCCGTACGGCATCCAACAAGTTGCGCGTCGGAATAGAACCTGCCTCGTCAACCGTCGGAGCGTTCGCAGCAGCAGGAGCTGCCTGCGGCGAGTCCTGGGCAAAGGCCAGAGTCGTCCAGGCCAGGCCCATCACGACGGCCCATACGATCACTCCCCGTGGCAGCCAGCGCGCTGCCCATGCACCTCGGTCCAGTTTGCGAATCGGTAACGCCATCTGAGCAGCACCTCCCTGTGCAGCGTAGAACCTGTCCTGTCCCCAGGCCAACTCGAGCATCCCTGCTGGCGGCCGTTAGACCCCAGCGGGAACGGCAGAGGTCCATCGTCTTATATCGGTCAATTCACTGCAGCGAGATAACCGCTTTTGGCCCCAGCCCAGGTAGAAAAGGACCGTCAAATCTTGAAAAGCTGATTTTTCGTTGAATTACACGGTTCCCAAGCCGTTTTGCAGCGAATCCCCTCATTGAAGGTCCTGCCGGGTCCTAGGAACACCACATCTCGAGTCGCTGCGGGAGACCTCCACGCAACACAGGGCCAGGCGGCTCCATCCCGCCCCCCCTGGCTAAAGTATCAAGAAAAGAAACCGTGGAACCCAAGGTTCCACGGTTTCGACGCAATAGCGGCCTTAACTTAATAGCCCGTCACTAATAAGTCGTCGTCGGGCCAGTATCAACGTCGCCCACCATGTGAAAGTGGTTGTGATCGATATAGACGACTTCGGAACTTTCCTCGTCGCGGATCGTGTGCGGGAATGGCCATCCCACGTGAACCAACTCAGTATAGAAAACCGTGACTTTCCAGTGGGAGTGATGCAACTGCACCGGACCAATCAATGGAATAACTCGAGGTGGATCAATGTAATCCGCTAACTTCTCCTTGATGATCCGGACGTTATCCCGCTGTCGCTCATGAAGAAACGGAATTCCACCAGCAACCGGCTGGGCATGCTCGAGGGCAATCATGACCTCGTCATCACTCGGTTCATCCAACGCCGCCGTAGGCCCACCGGCCGTCAAGGGGCCGAGGATCGGAACCCGCCCATAGCGTTCGTGTTCCCAGGCAAGGTTTTCCTTGTTGACCTGGATCATCGGACTTACCGGTATCGGAATACTCAGAAGACCCATCTGGGGGCCTTGGCTGACGATACAGCCAGTATTCATTAAGACACCCGAGAGAAGTAAAATCGTCAGCACGCCTTGAATTGTTTTCTTACACATGAACGGGAACCCTTAGGGCATGATGGAAATAGCGTTGTCTATTTACTAACCAGGACAACGGGACCCTGATCGGTACTAGTGTTCCTTATCGTGTTAATCTAGGACGAACTTGCGGGATTTTCCGGTTGTAGGGCAAATTCCGCCAATTTCCTCCCAAGCACCAAAACTTACCACTTCTTGCTAGCAAAACTGCTGCCCGCTATCCGTCAACCGGACTACGAAGCAACAACAAAAAAAGCCCCGAGAAATCACGTTGAAGCGATCCCCCGGGGCCTCTCTATAGGCTTACATCATCTCGCCAAACTACCGGCGGTTCTTGAAATCCAGTTGCCACCAACCATCATCCCATTCCAAGGTGACCTTTCGCCAACCCAAAGGAACCTGGGGATATGGGTAGAACGGACCAATGTAGGGCCACGCCGTGGGCGAATACTGCTTCGGATAAGTCACCGCAGCGTAATTCGGATGCGAGGCATAGGTCGGCCAGGCGTAAGAAGGCACCTGAGGGTGATCATACCGCGTTCGAGCCACGGGCGAAGGAACGCTGGCTGCATGGCCAGGCACGTACGCCGGCGGCTGAACCTGGGCCACATACGTCATTGGCACGGGCTGACCAGCCTGCTGATAAGCAGCGGGCACCTGCGCCAACTGGGCTGCCGGTGCGGCTACCAGACCCTGGGGCTGCTGCGGGGCCACTGCGGTACCCACTGCAGCTGCTGGTGCAGCCGGCTTGGCTGCCACCACCGCCTCAGGAATAACCTGCGGGGCTGTTTCAGCAATCGGTGCAGGCTTCGTTTCAGCAACCGGAATCGGAGTCACTTCAGGAGCCGCTTCGGCAACCGGAATCGGTGCTGCCTGAGGAGCAGCAGCCGGCTGACTGGCCGCCTCTGTTGTCTGCGAAACGAGCAGAGCGGGATCCTGCTTGCGAATCTCCAACTCATTCACGACCTGCTTGACACCAGGAATGCGTCGAGCGGCATCCAACACCATCAAACGCTGATCGCGAGACGCCACGTCACCTTCAAGCCAGACCGTACCACGGTCGACACTCAGATTAACACGAAAGCCTTTCAGGTTGCCGTTTTCCTTCTGGCTCTTCAAAGCCCCTGCAACCTGACGTGCAATCTCCTGATCCTTCTCCGCCAGCTTCGCTGCCGCATCAGCTTCACCTTGAGCCGAAGTCAGCGTCGCCGGAGTACCTTGATTCAGATTCAAAGCACCCTTCAGCTTAGCCAGGCTCGCATTATAGGCGCCCTTGGCCACTGGCTTATTAACAGCAGCCTGATTTTGCGAAAAAGGCTTGCCCGTGACAGTCAGCTTATTGACTACCTGCTTAACCCCTTCCACACGGCGAACCGCGTCCAAAGCCAGGCGTTGCTGGCTGGCCGTAGAAACACGACCCTCCAACCGCACGACGCCCTGCTCAACCTGGAGATCAATTCCAAATCCTTTCAGCTCGCCGGTATCCTTATGCTTTTGTAATTGTTGGACGATTTCCTGCGCAATCTGACGATCGTCAGCGCGGACCCACAAAGGGATCAAAGCGGCCATACCGACCAACGTTAATCCTATCATCAAACGTCGCATGGGTTCCCCCTCCTGATGTTAGCCTATCAAGTACCAGCCTCTGGCCATTGGCTTGCCAGAAAGCCGTATTAATCTACGGTTGAATACCATTCACATGGCTTCACAGAGCTGGGTTACCCCTCGCGACGCCACAGCCGATTTAAAATATTCCTGGCAACACCAGGAACAGACCGTGCGCAGTCCACACAAGGCAGACCCTTGCTCTGCAGATAATCTTCGGTTTACGGTCCTGCGGAATGGTAGGTTTTTTTCGATTTTACCGATCTTCCCGGTGATACCACGCCACCAGGAATGGCTAGCAGGAGACCTAATGCGTGTTAAACAAAAGACTTACGGTTTACCACGCAAGCCTTGGTAAGAACGGGGAGATAGTGAAATTCTCCCTAACACGAAAGACCTGCGGGCAGAGAGGCAATCAAGGTCGCTCGAGCGAAGACCCCTCTCTCTCAGCCTTCGAGGCCACCGGAACACGAATTGCCACCGGCCGCTGGCTGTCCCAGCTCACCACGATTGCAAGCATCGCAAGGCTACTTGCCCACCAGATCCAGGCGATATCCTCCCGCGCCACGCAACACAGGGTCATCAAACCCAGCACCATCAAACCATTTAAGCAAAGCTGCCGACAAACGGAACTAAACCATTCCTGCGAACGCTCATTACTGGCAACCAAGCGGACGACAGGGGGCAACAACAGGGCCGCACAGGCAACCCAAGGCAACATTGGTATCCAGAGCAACATACTTGAGATCCTCCTTGATCAAACCATTGCAGATCCCCCCTGGCCGCACGTCGATCCTCCAAAACCGACAAAGAACAACCGGGCCCCCATGATTGCGATTTGCGTGCCAAATGGACTTGCTGACGACACTTGCCCGCTAAATCCCCCATAAACCGCGGGGACAACGACCTCTCGGCTGATCAAAACCCATAAAAAAACGCCGACCGTTTCCGGTCGACGTTGTAATTTTTTCACAGGTATTTTTTCACAGGCAGCACTACACCGCCCCTGCTACCCGACCTATTCCTTCAACAGATCGCCTAACTGCTCATTCAAGTCGCTAGCATGCAGGCTGCGGCTAACCACTTTCCCCTGCTGATCGAGAAGCAGCATGGTCGGCAAGGTCATAATCCCCAGTTCATTAGCCAGGCGACTATCCAGACCGCCCGCCTCGTGCAACTGAGGCCAGGGCAGGGGAGTTACCCGCAACTGCCTCACTGCGGCCTGACGATCACTATCAAGATTGATCCCGACCGGAGCAAAGCCAGCGCTCCCATACTTCCGCTGGGCCGCCTGGATCACCTTGAGATCCTGCTTGCACGGCTCACACCAACTGGCCCAATAATGAATCAGGACCACGCGGCCCCGCAACCCCTTAAGGTCAACCTGCTTGCCATCGATGGATTTACCCTTGAAATCAAGCACCTGGCCTACCGATTGCAGACGCCGCTTGGCACCACGCGCCTTAACCGCCTTATCTGTTTCCCCAAAGCGATCCACGACTTCCGTGTACCAGTGAATAGCCTGATCCTCCTCACCGGCAAACTCGTGAGCAATCGCCAATTGCAACATGGCTTCACTGACGTCCGCCTGCCCTACAAACCGCTCGATTAACGTCGTCAGATCCTTAGTCCACTGCGACTGGATCTTCTGATAGTCTGCCTTCGGTTGCTGCAACTGCTGCCCATAACGAGCTGCCAGGTAGCGAAAACGAACATAGGAGAGGTTCTCCAGGTCCTTTTCCTTCTCCAGCCGGAGGGCGAGCTTTTGCAACCGGCCGATTCCGGCGGCATACTGACCTGCCTGGACAGCAGCACTGACCGTATCAGCCAACTGCTGAATCCAGGTACTACGCATCTCGGCATCTTTTGCAGTGGCAACGAGGCGCTCCAGCAGATCCACACGCTTGTCGTTGAGCTGGGCCTGCTGCTGGACCGTGGTTGCTGCAGCCAACTGCCCATCAAGGGTTTCCAACTGAGCCAGGATCGCCTGGGCCGCAGCATTGGTTCCCGCTGGCGTCGCTACTTCCGGGGAGACACGACGGGGCAACGAAGCCTGAAAAAAACGAGCTTCCCCGTTGCTAGCAGTCTCCATGGCCCCGGCGATTGATGGCAACCCAATAACTCTCCACTGATGACCAACCTGGATCATCGTCCCCATGTTCACCTGGGCCGCCGCCCCAGCCGTCTCGACAACCGCCAGGGTTTGATCGTAGACCACGAGATCCTTGCCGGACCCCTCTGTCCCGGCAGGCACCAGGCCCGGGGAACCGCCACTAAAATGAATCCATTCTGTCGCCTGGTTAATAGTCTTTTGCTGCTGAGCCCAGCGGGTAAATCCAGCCTGGGCTGCAGCCATGCTCTTTCTTAACTCCGCCGTCTTTCCGGCCCCCAACTGCAATTGCCCCAGCTCGGTGGACGTCAGTAACAAAGCCTGAAAACGGCCGGCATCCTGCTCCCGGATCGCTTGCAGCAGTTCCATGGAGACTTCTTCTGCAGAGATCTGCTTCCAGTGATCAATATTCCCATCCTCATTACGGTCTATCCCCCATCGCGTACCGGCTGTCCCCAGCCAGCGGGACTGATCTGCGGTACCGTTGAAATCCGCGTCAATATCCCGGTACACCTCGATCCCATTCTGGTAATAGCACCACTGATCGACCTTATTGTCGGCGTTCACATCCAGGAAACGCCTCAACAAGCGACCCTCGGGATGACGCACATACCAGCCGACCACTTTCTGCTGTGTTTCCGCTTGGATCGTACATTGAGCACGCTGCTGGGCCGTCGGCTGCTCAAACTGAACTGACTTCTGGATAGGTGCCAACTGCAGAGCGGCCTCAACGCTCGGCTTGGCTGCCCGCAGATTATCAACCATTAGCGACATGATCAGCAGCAGGCCTGCAAGGCAGGAGCAGAGGCGAACGGCACCAATTGGGTTTTTACTGGAAAACATAGATCGAAAATCTCCGCATAACAGGACCGAGAGTGGAAGACAGTCTCAACCTGATTTGTCGACCTTTAGACGGCAAAACATGACGATTGGGGGGAAGATTTCTTTATTGAGGTAGGGACTCGGTAACGTAGTAAAGATATTGAACCGGTTTGACAGTTTGAGTCGA
>JAZADA010000342.1:0-35641 GCA_036124135.1 Planctomycetota bacterium
AAAGGAATGTCGCAGTGTCATGGCTTGCGGTTGGAGTCGCTTGTGTTTCTGGGGCCGGAACATTGAACGGGACTGAAATTATTGGTACTTGTTGCGTTCCAGGTAGCTGATCCGCGCCTCTGTTCGATCGGCGATGATCGCTTCCAGTTGTCCGTTCGTACTGCGCGCCGTTGGATTGACGAACGTACTGATGAACTGGCCGTTTCCGCCCACTTCAAAGAGATACGATTCGTCGTTGTCCTGGCTGCTGAAGACCGTCACGATCGACCCTTCTCGATCGCCCAGGAAGGTTGCGCCCGCTGAGTCAGCAACGAGGAAGTCATTGTCAAAAATAACGGCAGGTACGTCCGTGCCGGGTAACGTACCCAGGCGTGCCTGCAGCTTGGCATCTTCCTGCGTCAGGACGAGACCGCTGTGCCGGTCTTTCCAGCGAGTGACCAGGCTGCCTGCCTGTGGGTTGGCTGTTGCCGGATCTCCATCCAGGTCAGCGGCATCGAGCCAGAATCTGAGGCCGGGAAGTTTTGCCAGTTGCGTGATGTCCAGGAGAACTTCTTCGGCAGTCAGTGGTCGATTGAAAACAAGTACTTGCGAAACTCGGCCATTGAAAAACGCCGTCGAGGCCTTGCCGCTACCGTTGGTAGCACCGCCCAGCGAAACATAGGTTGGTTTCTTAAGCCCCTGGTACCAGTGCCCACGATTGCTGCCTGCCAGGCTTCCTTGCTCGGTCGATAATCGACCATCCGTGAAGTACTGCCACTTGCCCTTCGTGCCGTTGACAACGGTCCGGTGCGGCTTGTTGTCCGTCACGTGGCGGCGATCGAAATAGTAATCATTGCCCAGGGCTCCACCCATCGCCTGGATCCCGAAGCCGGCCTGCAGTGCCAGTCGCTCCTTGAGACGGGCCGACAGGATGGCCAGTTCCTTGCTGGCGTTGGCGGCTTCTGCCTGGAGCTGCTTGCCCTTGGCAGTGGCCCAGTCCGCCTCTCCCTTGCGATAAAAAGCAGCCGGTGTGGGACCTCCGATCTGGAAACCGTCTCCCCGCAGCGGGGGTGGAATCTGGACCGTGGCAAAGAAGGCCTTGAGGCGGTAGAAATCGGCCGTGGGGATCGGATCATACTTGTGATCGTGACATTTCGCGCAGCCAACAGTGAGGCCCAGGAAAACGCTGCCAACGGTGGAGGTCATTTCACTCAGTAATTCGTGCCGTGATTCATCCCCCCGCGGCTCCGTGAAGGGAGCCAGTCGCAGGAAGGTCATCGCCACCAACGGTTCGGGTTTCACGTTGGGTAACTCGCCGGCTCCCAGGATATCCTGTAATTCGTCACCAGCCAGTTGTTCACGGATGAATTGGTCATAGGGCTTGTCTCGATTGAACGAGTCAATGACGTAGTCCCGGTATCGCCAGGCATGGGGCATATCGGGGTCTCCCTCGTAGCCGGCCGTGTCTGCATAGCGTGCCAGGTCAAGCCAGTAACGAGCCCAGTGTTCCCCGTAACGGGGATCATCAAGCAGCTTGTTAACCAGTTTCGAATAGGCTTCCGGTGACTTGTCCTGGAGGAAAGTCGCAGTCTCTTCCGGGGACGGTGGCAAACCGATCAGGTCCAGGTAGAGTCGTCGCAGTCGTACCTGGCGCTCGGCACGTTGAGCCGGCTGCAACTGGCGTTCCTGGAGTGCCTTGAGAACGAAGGCATCGATATCATTGGACTTCCATTCCGCCTGGGTGACTTCCGGGATGGCAGGTTGGACCGGTAACCGGTAAGGCCATTCCTTTTGTTGAGCCAACAGGCTGGAAGCCAGCGAGCTGATGACCAGGATGGATGGGATGAATAAACGAAACATGTCTTGCCAGCTGTGGGTTACTCGGATTCGATTTCGGCAAAAACGCTTAGTTGAATGGCGGCGTTTAGTGGCATCTCGTGAATGCCCAGGGCAGTCCGGGTATGTTTTCCCCGATCGCCAAAAACCTCGAAGAAAAGGTCACTGGCCCCGTTGAGTACCTGGGGTTGTCCCTGGAACCCAGGACTGCTGTGTACGTTCCCTTCCAGTCTTAGGATTTTAGTAATGCATGACAGGTTGCCGGCCGCAGCCTTGAGCTGGGCGATCGCATTGATCGCGCACAGGCGCGCGGCCTGGTACCCATCCTCGACCGTAACGTCGTCACCACATTTTCCAGGGTACTGGATCTGGCCGGCGACGAAAGGCAACTGACCAGATGTCATGATCACGTTACCGGTTTGAATCCACGGGACATAGTTTGCCACGGCCGGTGGTGCTTCCGGAAGCGTGATGTCCAGTTCGGCCAGTTTTTCTTCAGGGGTCATGGGGGAGGTTCTTTCCAGGGAGTCCTTCGAAACGTCCGCATATTATAGACGAAACGAGCGTTGCAGTAACGGATTCCCAGCGCAAACCGTGGGACGTTATGAAAAGAGAGTGAAAAGTCGTGTAGGCTGTCTGACCGGATGTTTTGCAAACACAGGTGAATAGCGATGGTTGCTGTGGGTGACGATTTCACTTACGGCAATGGATCGATTTTGAGGGGGTTGGTACCGCTAGCGAAACCAGTCGGCATCGGTTCCCAGGGGAATTTCGATACGGCTACCGGCTGCAGGTCCATAAAAACACCGCTGGTCCCCCTATTTACCCTATTCTTTTAGCGCCAATCTGGAGTCGTGTTGATTGTAACCATCGCCGATATAAACTATACATTAAGTTCTCTTGATGGGTTCTTGGAGCTCAATTGGTCTTGTTGACGGAGATTGGATTCGTGATGAAACAAATCATTGCCCCCATGACCATGCTGGTTGTATTTGGATCCGGTTTTTTGCACGCTGCTGAGACGCTGGATACGGTGCTGGCTGCTGAGAACAAGGATCGAGGCGTGACCCATGTCTCGGTTGGCAAGATCGACGACATGGCCTATTTGCGTCGCGTGAGTGTTGACCTGATTGGACGCATTCCAACCATTGCCGAGGTGGATGAATACCTGGCCTGGCCGCAGGCAAAGCGACGTGAATTGCTGGTTGACAAGTTGATTGCCAGTGATCGATTTGCAGATCGCTGGACCGTTTTCTTTGCAGACCTGTTGCGGTTGCGCAGCAACGTGACAGGTGGTTCTGCATTGATCGCTTATGTTCACCAGGCCATTCAAAATGACTTACCTTACAACCAACTGGCATCCCGTTTGATTGCCACCAATGGCAAGGCTGGTCGAGTGCCCGAGGTTGGATTTATCCTGGGAGATAATGCGGATCCACTGGCGATGGCCAGTGTCACGTCCCAGGTTTTCCTGGGAGTACGGATTGGTTGTGCCCAGTGCCATGACCATCCTTTTGATAAGTGGACACGCAAGGACTTTTACTCGGTCGCTGCTTACTTCGGAAAAACACGCCGTTACGAGAGCAACTTTACCCGTGCGGTCTACACGTCCGAGGGAAAACAGACCACGGTCCTGTGGCCTCCGGAGGACGAGGCAGATCCGGCGGATCGCCAGGCGCTGACTCCTTCCTTCCCGTTCACCATGATGGACAAGAAGGCCAAGCCGGCATTCATCGTGCGTTACGAGGCCCTGCTCCAGGAACGTGCAGCGAAGAAAGCCGCCAGCAAGGGAAAGGGGCCATCGCTGGATGCGTTGTTGGCCGATGCAGACAAGAAAGTCACGCAGGCTACCCGTGGTGATGTTGACCTGGGGCAGGACGAGGCCCGCAAGGAAATCAACAAGATCAATATCAAGGACAGCCTCTATCGTCCCAGCGAGTACCGGGAACAGCTGGCGGCGCTGATCACGAGTCCTCGGAATCGTTATTTTTCCGAGGCCTTTGTGAACCGCGTCTGGAAGGAACTGGTCGGACGAGGGTTTGTTGAACCCGTGGATGATTTTCGAGCCGATAATCCGGCCAGTCACCCGCGTACGCTCGGCCTGCTGGCTGATAATTTCGTGGCCAGTGGTTTCAGTTTTCGGCAGCTGGTGCGCACGATCATCCAGACGGACGCTTACCAGCTGAAACAGGTTCCTCGTGATGTGACGGAACTGGTTCAGGAAGAACTGGAAGCCGCCTTCCTGGCAACGCCCATGCGTCGAATGTACAGCGAGTCTCTTTATGACAGCATCGTCACGGCAGGACACCTGTTCGACGTGAAGTACACGGCCGGTCAGAATGAGAGGGTGATCGAGCAGGAGATTCGCGTCTTGCTGGGTGGCGAGGACAAGACCCAGCCCGTGGCCCAGGCCATTATCGATGGTGCTGGAGAGGGTGATGCTGCCGAGATGAAAAAGATGAAGACGGCTGGTACAGCGACGCGAGCAGGTTACAAGCTGGAAGAAGCGATCGAACTGGATTTCGCCGCGCTGCTCAAGCCGGATGATGAAGTAAAGATCGATCGCATGCAGGTGAAAACCGCTGAAGAACTGGAAGCTGAGCGGATGGCCATGGAGCGAGTTGTCAGCCGACCTGGCATGAAATATGAAACGAAGATCGTCAAGCGAACGATTGATGATAATCCACGGTTTAGTTCCTCCCTGCGGATGGCCAGTCCTGCCCCGATCGGGCACTTTGTGCGTGTTTTTGGGCAGACGTCCCGCAATGACCTGGGCGAAGCACGGAACCAGACTCCGTCGATGCGACAGGCCCTGATGATGCTCAACGGGCGCCTGACCCATGAAGCATCGCGCGTGGGTGACCTGGAACCAATCCATAAGTACCTGGCGGGCAAGCAACCCCGGTTGGATCAAGCGGTCAAGTTTGCTTACCGCGAGATCCTGACACGGGAGCCTTCCGCGGATGAAATGGCAAATGCCATGGATATCCTGCAAGGGGCAAAGACCGCCACGGATGGCATGGCTGATTTGCGATGGGTTTTACTCAACAGTAATGAGTTTCGCTTTCTGCCGTGATCATAGACGACGATGTAATTAAACTTTGTGCGACGACGATAGCGTTAACACGAACGAGGAGAATTGATTCATGGGATGTAATGAATACAAGCTAAGCCGACGCGCCATGATGGGTGCCACAGGTGCATCGTTGCTGGGATTGAGTATTCGCGACCTGCTGGCTTTTGCCGGTAAGGATCACGCGGCCAAGGCCGAGCACGTGATTCTCTTCTGGAACGGTGGGGGAATGTCCCATATCGATACCTGGGATCCGAAGCCAGGCCGTCCGACCCAGGGTGAGTTCGATCCGATTTCCACCTCCGTACCGGGGATCCAGATCTCGGAGATTTTCCCGAAGTTGTCCAAGCAGATGCATCATGCGGCATTGATTCGATCCATCGCCGGTACCCAGGGTGCCCATGGACGAGCTACTTACAACCTGCAGACCAGTTACCTGCCTGGCGCCAACCTGCGTCACCCGGGTGTCGGTTCAGTCGTGGTTCACGAACTGGAAAACCAGAGCGATCTACCTCCCTACGTGACGATCAGTGGACAGGCCCCGCGGGCCAGTTACCTGGGCCAGCAGTGCGAGGCCTATTACGTTGCGGCCCCGGGTGAAAAAGATCCCTACCTGGCATTCCCGGAAGGAATCGCCAAGGTCCGTGGTGATCGCCGACTGGAAGAACTGGCAAAATTCAACAAGGGTTTCAAGGGGCGTTCCAAGGACAGTCGACTGGCCGCCACGCAGACATCGATTAACGAAGCGGTGCGATTGATGCGTAGCCCGGCGCTGGAAGCCTTTGCCCTGGACAAGGTGAAACCTGCGACGATTGAACGTTACGGGGATACGAACTTTGGTCGCGGTGCCCTGCTGGCTCGCAGGCTGGTAGAGACGGGTGTCCGGTTTGTCCAGGTGAATCGCGGCGGATTTGATACGCACAGTAACAATTTCCCGGCCATGACCTCGCACGGTGAAGTCATGGATCCGGCATTGGCCTCGCTGATCGAGGACCTCCAGGAGACAGGCATGCTGGAGAAAACCCTGGTGCTCATGTTGAGTGAGTTCGGTCGTACGCCCCGAGTCAACGATAATGCTGGTCGGGATCACTGGCCAGGCGTTTTCAGTTGCTTCATGGCGGGCGGCGGCATCAAGGGTGGCCAGGTCATCGGTTCTTCCGATGAAGATGGAGCGATGCCCAAGGATCGCCCCGTCGAGGTGGCCAGCATTCATGCAACATTATGTCATGCACTAGGTATTAATCACGACAAGGAAGTCATGACGCCCCTGCAGCGTCCTATGAAACTGGTAGATAACGGGAAGCCCGTTATGGAACTGTTTGGCTAGTTCGCCTGCCAGTTGGATTTGATACAATAGATTGGTTTTACGGAAAAACCTGGCATGACCACGTGGGTGGTCTGCCAGGTTTTTTTGACGAATAGTTACTTCCGGACAAGCAAGGTTTCAAGGTTCTATGACACGTTCAAGTATCGTTATTGCGTTGGCTGCCTGGTTGGTTTTCCCAGCTTGCGGTGGAATGGTTCAGGCCCAGGAAGAAGCCCCTGCGAAACCCGTGTTGCGAGGTTCGCTCGTGGAAGATCGCGCTGCTCGACAACTGGTCGAGGCAGGGGATGCACGGCTGGATGCCAGTGAAACGGAAAAAGCACTGGAACTCTGGAGATCGGTGATCGAAAGGTATCCGCGCAGCCGCGTACGCTACACGGCTCACATGCGGCTGGGTAGCTATTACCTGGACCGGGAACGTGACTATGATCGTGCACGAACTCACTTCGAGGCCGTTAGTTCAGAAGAAAATCGAGATGATACCCAGCGTGCCGATGCCACGCTCAATGTCGGAGTCTGTCATTACCATGGGAGACTTTATGGTAAGTGCTTCCAGGTCATGCGTGGTGTGATCGAGGAGTTCCCGGTCAGCGCCCAGGTAAACCAGGCCTACTATTATATCGGGCTCGGACATTTCCAGCAGGGACACTACAGTCGCGCTATCGAGGCCCTCGAGAAAGTAGGCACCACGCTGACGGATGAAGACAGCAACAATGGTAAGCTCGAAGCCGGCAAACGATTTTTTATCAAGATCGAAGATGCGGACCTGGCGGTACTTGATGCCGAGGACAGCATCACCGTGATCTGTAAGTCGAGCAATGGTGACAGCGAGAAGGTTCCGTGTTTCCCGGTAGGGCGTAACGTGCGCGTGGTACTGGGGTCGATCATGACACAACTGGGAGTGCCGCAGCCTGGTAACGGAATGTTGGAGGTCAAGGGCGGTGACAAGATCCAGGTCTTGTATACCGATGCACACACCGAGGATAAGAAGGTTGACCGGGAAGTGATCTCCGAGGTGATCGTCGTTGGAGATGGTATCGTGCAGATCAAGGATGGAGCCTACCGGGAGAGCCTCAACGGAGTGGTACTCGGCAAGACCGTGAATATCGAGATCAGTGACGCGGATCGTGATGTGACCGAGAAAGCCGATACCATCAAGGCCACGGTCGCAATTTATCGACGTAAGACCGAAGAAGAAGTCGAGGCGGAAATGGCAGCCCAGGTGGCCAAGGACGGGGTACCTGATGAGGCCCAGCCGGCTCCCAAGCCTGCCGAGGCCACTGCGGTTGATGATTTGCCGTTGCTGGCAGAGGAAAAAAAGATCGATCCATTCAAACGTATTGAAACGTTTGACATTACGTTGACGGAGGCCGTTGTCGAGCGCAAGCTCCCAGTGATTTCGGAGCCGGCACCGGCCGAAAAGGAAGCAGACACGCCCGTGAAGGTAGGGGAGGCCGCTTCGGATCCGCCCGTCGAGGAAAAACCAGCGACCCCCGTTCCACCGCCGTCCAATGCGATTCACACGGGCATCTTTCGTACCACGGTTTCCGTTGTGCGTAACGAGAAAGCCCTGGGTGATGCCATCCTGCAGGCGTTACCTGGTGACGAGGTCCGTATTACTTACCAGGACCAGTTAAACACGGGTGAAGGAGTCCAGGCCGTAGCAGCCAAGGGACGTTGCCTGGAAGGAAATATCGGTGGTGTACGCGTCACCCGTGTATTGATATCGGACGAGGAATTGCGGGTCCAGACCCAGTTGAAGACAGCAGATGCGCTGACCAGGATCGCCAACCGCTACAAGGAATTTGGACTCAAGGAAAAGGCCAAGGATAAATATCGCCAGGCCCTGGATGTCTGTGAAGAGGTGATGCCCGATGTCCAGAAATTACGGGGGCGATTGCTCGAGGAGACTTACGTCCAGCTCTGGCATGTCTATTTTGAAATGGATCAACTTAACCTGGCCGCTGCCATGTGCGCACGTCTGCAACGCGAGTTTCCCTCCAGTGGTTTTGTCGATGATGCGCTCCTGCAACTGGCCGATGTGGCACGGGCCGAGGGAGATCTAAATCGATCAATCGGTATCTACACGCGTTTGGTGAACATGAAGACCAGCCAACTGCGCGGCGAAGCCCAGTTTGGTATCGCGGAATGTTTCGAGGCCATGACCAAGGCGCAGACCAGCGAAGCCGGGATCGCCCAGATGCGAGACCGTGCATTCCAGGAATACAAGAAAGTCTATGATCGATTTCCGGAAAGTGGTCGCGTGGGTGAGGCGGTTGCCAAGATGGCCTCCCACTACTACGACCAGAAGGATTATGCCCGCGCTATTGATACCTTTGAAACGGTCCTCGAGAGCCACCCGGATGCTCGCTTCCTGGATGTCATTCTCTTTAACTATGGCCGCTGCCTGTATCGCATGAATCGCCAGGGACAGGCACGCAGGCGATTCGAACAATTGATTGGTGATTTTCCGGAAAGCCAGCTGGCACCGGATGCCAAGAAAATTGCCGAGGCATTAATCAAGTCAGGATTTTGATAGCACGCCGCTACCCTTGTTTCCTCCCCGAACCATTCTTGCGTGAAAATAACTTACAGGGCTTAAACTTATGAATCGTGTCACCAAGTATCGTTACCTGTTTGGCTACCTGGCTCTTTCCCTGGCCCTGCTGGGCAACCCGCTGCTGGCCCAGGAGAAGCCGACAGAGCCGGATGTGAACCAGCAACTCAGCCAGCTGGAATCCGAGCTGGGTAAGTACAAGGATGCCTCGCCCGAAGCGGCTGCCCTCATGCTGAAACTGGCCGACCAGTATTACCAGCACGGTCGGGCGCTGGGCCTGGTACGTATTTGCCAACGGTTTACCACTATCCAGATCAAGCATGCTCAACATCAACAGATGATGCTCAAGCTGATCGACGGGCTGCAGGTGTTATCTCGTAACAAGGACATGATCGTGGCCTGCCGGCAATACCTGGAACGCTATGGAAAGTCGGCCCAGGCCAATTCCGTGGAAGTCCGCCTGGCAGATGCGTTGATGCAAACCACGGATCGTGAAGGAGCCGCTGTCGCCGCACATGCCGTCTGGAAACGAAACGCGAATAACCCGGTTGGTAAGAAGTACGCAGCCCTGGCGGTGGCGCGATACCAGGCATTGGGCGGCCAGTACCAGAAACAGGGTGGGGAGCTGTCAGAAGATGTTTTTAACCGTATGCCGACGGGTACCTTCGCCCAGTTCATGGGGGAAAATGCTGCCAGGTTGTACGCGACCATCGAGTTGCGAGTTGAATCGAACCGGGTGATTGCCAAGTTGTTCCAGCGTGGCATGGCGGGGGATGCGAACAGCCAGCGACAATGGCATCTGCTCACCGCGCAAAATTACGAGAAATTACAGCAATACACCAACGCGGCGGCTGCTTACCAGCGAGTCCGACAGATACGAGATGAGGCCAATCTCCTTTATTCCCAGGTCATGAATGTCTACAACAGCCAGGCGAACCCGGCGCAGACAGAAGGCCTGATGAACCAGTTTAAGTCCAAGTATCCCACGGATGCCAGGAAATGGACCCTGCAACTGTACGTGGCCAACCAGTACCTGGGAGCCAAGAACAAGCCCAAGGGATTGGCACTCATTGGTGATGCCCTGCAGGGAGATGCGGTCACGTTTGATGCCGCGGGTATCTTCCTGCGTGAAAATGGCAGCGAGCTGCCTCGACTCCAGGATACCGAGCGTGTCTTCCGTGCCGCGATTGGTAAACAGCAGGATCCAGCCAGTCGCGCTCGTTTGTACCGTTACCTCGCTTTCAATATCTACACGGGTGAAGCTGCCAATAAGAATCGATCCCTGGCATTGTGCCGGGAGTTCCTCTCTCGCTGGGCGGATAACAGCAGCGACACAAGTACGATGATTAACTACCTGTTTTTCAATTCTCCTGATGACAACAGCTTTCGCAATGACGTCAAGATGGTCCTGGCGGCCCGGAAGAAATCCTTGCAGTATGCCAACCTGCTCAACTATCCAAAGGCCTGGCTGGCGGCCAATAAGTCGAACAAGGAACTAAAGACACGCACGGCAATCCTAAAACAGGAACTGGCCGCCGCCGACCAGGATCCTCTTTTGAAGCTGTGGATTACCTCCTCGGGAACCACCAAGAAATCAGCCGAGGTTCGCAGCCAATTGTTGCAGCCCAATTACTTCAACGCCATGAATAACGAGATGGCGACCCGGTTGCTGTACCAGCAGACAGATTACTATCGACGTTATGCACCGACCGCCAAGCGAGGTGAGGGAACGCCGTATTATGCCCAGTGGGTCCGGAAGTTTCCTACGGACGAACAGGTGGCGCGCAATTATATTACTTTCGCAACAGACTATGGTACGCCGGAAGACTGTCGCGCAGCCATGCAGCACATGCTTAGGTTCCAATGGAAGACGAGTGACCCGGATCTGCACCGACGCATGATGATTTGCGCAGGCCGTAACAAGGATGTGAACCTGGCTCGCCAGGCATACAACTGGATCAAGCGAGAAGAACAAAAGCACGGTTACGTGGCCAGCTACACCATCGAGCAGGGGGATGTGCTGCAGGAAGTGAAGCTCGCCAAAGAGGCCCTGGAACGATTCACGATCGCCTCCAATGCACCCATCTTTACCCTCACCAGTCGAGATGGTGTGATGCGACGACTCGCCCTCGAGATGGACCGCGCGAAGAAAATCCAACTGCTGCAACAGGCAATTGCCAAGAAATCGGATTACTACGGTTACCTGATCCAGCAACTGGCTGCCATCTACCTGGCGCCCGAGGAAGGTCAGAAAGTTGACTGGAATGGCTTGCTGGCGTTGCTGGAACAGGAACAGAAACGCCGGGTGGAACGTCCCTTCCGAACTTCCGGATTGGATCCCTATGCGGTTGTGGCCTACATGACCCCCTTGCGTGCCGATGAAGAAATGCCGCCGGCCCAGAAGACGCAGTTTCTCCAGCGATTTGCTCGCCTGGACCTGGAACTGGCGTCACCCGTGGCACAGATGTTTCTCTCCGATGCAGCATATCCAGCTGCCAGCCCGCTGACGCAACAGTTGCTGGTCTACCAGGCAACGACGATCCAGAGCGGTGAAACCTATCGGGGGTTTGACCAGTTGACTCAATTCGTGCGTGCTGCAGCCGCCAATCAACGTCATGTCGTGGCGACCACCGTGGGAACAGGAATCCTGGAGAACTTTTCCGGGGTCGACGAGGGACGCAGGAAAGCCGTTCGTGATCTTGTCAGCAAGAGTTACACGCAGATTGGAGAGGTGGGCCTGACCATTGACGAGGACAGCCCGATTGCACCGTTGCTGCAGGCTGCACTGTACCTGCGACTGGGAGACCAGGAACTGGCTTTTGAGCTCTACACGAAGAACACGGCCTTGTTTGATGAGCATCGTCAATTGATGCCGGTCGACCTGGTGGAATTTGTCGTGGAGCGATTGATTGCGGCGGGTGGCGATGAGAACTTTAACTACGTGGAAGACCTGGTTCGCACCTGGATTGTTAAGAACACCGAGTCCGCGGAGGTGGGCCTGGAAGCCAAGGCAACCATGCAGTTGCTGCTGGCTCGTAACTATTTCAAGGCGCGTCGTTTCGATATTGCTCGCAATGAATTTACCACAGTCGTCAACCGGTATCCTGATACGACCCAGTCCGTGGAAGCCCAGTTTGGTATCGGTGAGTCCTTCATGGAACAGAAGGTATTTGACCAGGCCGCGCAGGTATTCGATAAGCTGGCCAACAGCACGGAGACGCTGATCGTGGTGCGAGCGGAGTTCCTGCGAGGCGTGCTCTCCTTCAGGCGCGGTGATCGAGATGAGGCCCGGGGGATTTTCCGCAGTGTCCTGGAACGGGTGCCGGATGTCGAACTTGCAAACCAGACACTCTATAACCTGGCAGAAGTTTATCGTGTTGAGGAGCGTTACATTGATCAGCTGAACCTGCTGCGCACGATTGGTCGACTCGGTCGGCGCAGCAAGAATCGGCATGCCCCAGGTATGCCGCTCTCGATCGTTGTCCATGACAGTGATCTCGGGATTAGTCGTGGTCAGAGCCGGATCCCGGTGATCGTGACC
The DNA here is from genome assembly GCA_036124135.1 of Planctomycetota bacterium. GTDB lineage: Bacteria > Planctomycetota > Planctomycetia > Pirellulales > Pirellulaceae > JAZADA01. Next base: position 12,311 of record JAZADA010000342.1, read on the forward strand.
ACCGAACCAGGAAAAGATCGTGAAATGGTTTACCTGGTCTCCACGGGAGCCGGAAAAGGTCTGTTCCGGACCGATCTTGAAACCACGCTGGGCGAGGTGACAGCCGGCGATGGCCGCCTGCAACTGACGGGTAAAGATGTGATCCGTTGTGATTACCCGGATGAGTTCAAGAAGGAATTCAAGAGTGTTCCGTTGTCCGATGTCGATATTCGCGTGGCCGCCAATGCAGATTTCGAAATTGCCAGTAGCACGCTCGATGGTGACGAGGAAATATCGTTTAGCCAGGCACTGGCCGAACAGGAGAAAGAGACAGGGGATGCCAGGTTGTCCCAGGCCCGACCCTCGAACCAGGTCAAGCCAGGGAATCCACTTTATATTCGCGTCGATGACACGGATCGTGACCTGGGACCTGAACTCGACAACCTGGTGGTCAAGATGGTGACGGATAGTGGTGACGAGGTCCAGGTGAACATTACCGAGACGGCACCACATAGTGGCATTTTTGAAGGCCAGGTAAAAACTGCGGAACTACCGGCAGGTGCCCTGGCGACTGATTCAGCAATTAATCACAGTCCACTGATGGCGATTGACAAGGACCCCAAGACTTTCTGGTCCAGTCAGCCGGATGGCGCAGCTCCCAAGGCCCTGACCGTGGACATGAAGGACCTGTATTCCATCTCTCGAGTCAGTATCGCGACCCCGTCCCTGGAGACCAATACCCCCGTGCGGATGGACCTGTTGGGAAGTTACGACGGGGAATTCTGGTTTCGCCTTTCCAGCTTTCCACAGCGTGCCACGGTAGCTCCGGTTACCAAGGAAATTTCCGGGATCAAGCAAACCATGGTCATGGGTAACCACCTGTCCTACCGCGACTGGAACCAGGTCGTGGGCCTGGCCGGTGTTTCTGATGCGAAAACCTCGACCGTGGAATCGGAACTGCTGTTTTCAGAAGAAATTCCCGAGGGTGAGAAAGCGGTGGCCCGTTCCATTATCTGGAATGGATTGTTGAATATTGAAAAAACGGGTGCCGTACGGTTTCGCGTACGCGGTAACACGACGGGCCTGGTCGTAAACGGAGTTCTCGAACTTGCCGTCGCTCCCGGGTCGCGAACGGTTGATGTCTGGATGGAGAAAGGTCATCACGAGATCACGGCTTTCAGTGCCTTTGGCAACCAGCAGCAGGGAGCCGCACTTGATTACGCAATGGCTAGCGTGGATACGCAGCGAGTGATTCTGCAACCGTTGCGAGCAGAACAATTCGTGGCAGCCAAGCCGACGGAAGTTGAGATTCTCACGACCCCGAAGGTGATCAAGCGAATCGATGTCAAGGGAGCGCAGCTCACCAAGAAAACAGAAACGTTTGCCCTCGTCGAGAAGGCCGAAGTGATGGTAACCCAGAACTGGAATACGGTGGAAGATCTGCTGACACTGAACATGGACGGGACACCACCGGGCGTGTACGAGTTGTGGCTGGAGTATTCTCGTAGCGGTACGGGGAATGTCGTGAATATCGATTTTGGTAACCAGTCGCTGGTTCACCCGGTGATGAATACCGCCTCCTGGGATACCTATCGAACGTTCTTTGCAGGGAACCTGATGATCGAGGCCTCGGGTCAAAAAAATCTTGTTTTCACTCCCGCGACGGTAAGCTCCAACCTGATGGAACTCAAGGCGGTCGAATTACGTCCTGTCGAGCATGATGCTGTCGTGAAAAACGGGGATGCCTGGGAATTCCGGTTCCCGCATCGAGAACTTCGCTACACCCGCGTTGTTGTTAACGAGTACGTGGGCGACGCCGTGGCGATTAACCATGTTGAGGTTGGTGACGCCGCGACAGGTAAGGACCAGATTCCCACGGATGCCGATATCCTGTCACTGGCCAGTAACCAGACACTGGAGATTGCTGCCGGAGATCGCGTGGTGGCAACCTATACCGATGAATTCACACAGAACGACCTGGACACCAGTCAATTGCTGACGCATGAATTGACTGCCACCTACAACAATGCAGATATCAATGCGATTTCCTATACCTTGTCGCAGGCAGGTGGCGGTGGCGTTGCGACGCAACGCAAGGAATTGATGCGTGTTGACCCGGGTGAACGAATCGTGGTGGAAGTGGTCGACTTTGACGAGGACAAGACCAATGAAATCGACAAGGTAATGGTGGAAGTGGTCGTCAATGACGGCGAACCGATCCAGGTGGAAGCCACGGAAACCGATCCCAACTCGGGAATCTTTACCCGCGAGATTGATACCACGGCAGGCAAGGAAGAGGGGCAGCTAACCGTCAAGCAGGGAGACGTGGTCTACCTGAGATATAACGATACCCAGAATACCTTCCCGGGGCATACGGTTCCGCGGGAACGTGCCGTCTTCGTGAACGAACCGACCGATGGAACGATCCGAATCATTCCATCGCTGGCCAGGAGAGTGACCCAGCAGGGTAACGTCTCGGCCGTCTACCTGTCCGATACGGAAAAAACAGAATCGTCCGCCGTGGCCTTTGCCGTGCCGTTGTTGGTGGAGGTCATCGATCCGGATCGTGCCAAGGATTCAGCCAGCAAGATCAACGTGGCCTTGCAGACCACCGGAGGGTCGACGGTAGTCGTGGAATGCGTGGTCAGTAATGCCCATTCGGATCTTCCCCAGAGTGTGGCTGGTAACGAGGCCCTATTGGCTGGTCGGTTCGTGGGACAGGTGATCATGCAACTGGGTAGCAAGGATAGCCCTGCGATTATTCCGCTCACGGGTGAGATGCCGCGTGGGTTGATTGGACGTGTCCATGATGGAACCGAGGATGCTGAGCCACTTCCAGGGTTGGTCGCGATGGTACTGAACCTGACCGGCCAGGATACGATCACCGCCCAGTACCGTGACGAGGTGAACCTGTCAGGCAAACGGGTACTCCGTAACCATGCCGGCAAACTGGTGGCGACCGGTCAACTGCAGGTAACCGATCGGGAATACGAGGAATCCCTGGAACAACTCCACGTGGGTGAGAAGCTGTTCCTGAAAGTGAATGATCCGGACCAGGATATTTCCAATGATCGCGACCGTATCGAGGTCACGATCAGTACGGAGCTTGGTGAGAAAGAGACCGTGGAACTGTTCGAAACAACGGTCCATAGTGGTGAGTTCACGGCTGCCTTTGCACTCCGGGCCAAGGCGACTCCGACGGCTGGTAACCTGGATGCCACGGATCCTTTCATTGAATCGTACTTCGGAGATGTCGTGACAGCGACCTATACCGACACCCGTTCCGCGGATTCCACGGAACCGGTCGACCTGCAACAGGAAGTTCCCGTGGTCGTCGGGACCAATGGCCTGGTCACGGCCTTTACCAAGGCATTCAATGACGAGGGCCTGGCAGTGGAGACCAAGTTCAGGATTGCCGAAAGCTACTTCGAGTTATTCAAGAGCCACAAGGAACTTGAGCGCAATGATGAACAGACCGCGGATCTCGAGGCGGGACGTCGTATTCTCAACGAGGTGATCGAGGATTATCCTGACCCCAGGTACGTGCCACGCATCTCCTACCTGCTGGGCCAGTTTTCCCAGGAGCTGGAGCAATGGAAACAGGCGATCGAGTCTTACCAGGTGATCTTACAGCAATACGGGGACCATACGCTGGCGCCCGATGCCCAGTATAAGATGGCCCAGTGTTACGAGCAGGCAGGTGATTTTGACGAGGCCCTGGAGGCTTATGTCACGCTGGCTGCCACCTATCCCAAGAGTCCGCTGATTTCGAGCGTGATGATTCGTATCTCGGATTATTTCTACAAGTCGGAGGATTTCCAGGTCGCCGCCCAGGTCGGAGAAAAATTCCTGGAACGATTTGACGGGCACGAACATGGTGCTCGCATGGCCTTCCGCGTCGGGCAGTGTTACTACAAGAACGAGCAGTATCGGGAGGCCGGTACTGCATTTGACCGGTTTGCCAAGTTGTTCCCCGAGGATCCACTGGGAGCCGATGCCATGTTCTGGAGTGGTGAAAGTTACCGCATGGGTAAAAATAACCTGTTTGCGTTCCGACGCTACTATCGCTGTCACTCGGATTTCCCGTCCAGTGATGCTGCGAAGTATGCCCGCGGACGACTGGCCGAACCTGATATGCTGAACCAGTTTGAAGCGGAAGCCAACAGCATTGATAACGAAAACTAGTGTAACGATTCGAATAGCGACAACTTGAGGATGAAACATTGGCATCTTTACGACACCATGAATTCACGTTGGCCAGGCCATGGGGCATGATAACCGCTGCCTTGCTGGGTATCTTTTTAGCGTTGAGCAGTCCGGTAGGCTTTGCCCAGGATGACATCCTGGGAGATCTGGAAAAGAAGAAAGCGCAGGAAAAGCAGGCTGCGGCCGTGGATCCAGCAGGCGGGGAAAAGCCGGCCGCAACGACTCCCCAGGGTTCCACGGATACCGGAGAAGCCGTTGATCAACAGCAACCATCCGGGGAAGCTGAGCAAGCGGATAGCGGGAATGCCGCTGCATCCGAGGAGGAAGCCGAGGAAGCAGGGAGTGATGAACCGAGTGACATTGAACGTTTCCTGGATTCAGGTGCGATCGGATTGTTGCTCAACGGTGGCGTCTTTATGTGGCCCATTCTCCTCATGGGTATTCTTGCTGTCGGGGTCATTATCGAACGGTACCGCGCCCTGAAAATGTTGCACGTGGATGATTTTAAGATCAGGGACCAGGTCCAGGATCTGCTCTACGAAGATAAGGTCGAGGATGCGCTGGCGCTGTGTGATCGTGAGCAGGGGCCGGTACCCGCTGTCCTGTCAGCAGGATTACGAAAATACTACGTGTTGCGGAAGTTGGATTACGATGCGGCCCGTACCGAGGAACAGGTCGTTAAGGCCATGGATGATTACAGTGTCCATATCGTGGCGGAACTGGAACGGCACATTCCCGTGCTGGCGACCATTTCCAGTGCTGCGCCGATGCTTGGATTCCTGGGGACGGTCCAGGGAATGATCGTGGCCTTCCAGCAAATCGTGGAACAAATGGGTGAAACGAATATCGTGGAAGCAGCGGCCAGTGGTATCCAGGTATCCCTGCTGACAACCTGTTTTGGATTGATCGTCGGTATCCCGGCATTCGTGGCGTTTAACTATTTCACGAGCGTGATCAACAGTTTTGTCCTCCAGGTCGAGCAGTCCGCGACGGACTTGATCGAGGGAGTGACTATCCAGTTGGCGGCAGCCGGCGATTCGGGGCAGGGGAGCCAGGAATAACGCATGAAAGAGCGTCGTCGACGAAAATTACTGGCAGAACCACCGGCGAGTGCCACCGGTGATATTGCCTTTAACCTGATCGTGTTTTTCCTGGTTTGTGCCTCGGTGCAACCGGATAGTGGGCGCGAGCAGACACTGCCACGAAGTGAAGAAGAGGAAAACCAGCAGCAACCCGCTGAGAATATTAAAGTGCAACTGACACGTGATGCCGTCTATCTTAACGGGAGCGTGATGCCTCCTGCTGACTTCCCAGGTAACTTTCGGCAAGGTCTTAGTCGGGCCCTGTCCAAGGCCACCCGGCAGTCGGATCGTGTCGTGGTGGTCAAGAGTAAACCAGAGACTCCTTACTCCTATTGGATTACGATTACCGAGTTGATCGAACAGGCGGGCGGGGTCGTGACCATCCAGCGTGAAGAAGAAGAAGAAGTCATCGTCCCTGGGACCTAACGCAGAGGAGAACCTGATGAAAATCAAGCGTCGTTCTTCCCAGGCGGAAGTACCCAGCATGGCGATGGGAGATATTGCCTTTAACCTGCTGATTTTTTTCGTGATCCTGGCGCGTGCCGAGGATGACAGCCACTTGCACTGGGAGCCCGCCGTGGCCACGGAGATCACGGCGTCCGGAGCCGCGCGGGTGGCAGTATTAATTGATAGTGATAACAAGTTTTACGTGAATGGTCAGCAAGTCGGAGAGTCCCAGCTGGCTGGCGAGATTGATGCACTACTGGGCGATGCACCGGCCGGTGAACGCGTCGTACTGTTAAAAGCGCACAAGGATGCCCAGGCCATGTACTTTGAGCCCGTGATCGAGGCGATTAGTGAAAAAGGCGGGGACCTGGTGCACGTACTTGAACAAAGGCAGGAATAAATCATGAATGATACAGGACAATCGGATCATCGACCTGGCGGCAGCGGCATAGGTCGCGATCTGCGTTCGGTACGAGACAATGGGACCGCTTCCCTGCACGAGCTGCGGGAATTTATCACCCAGCTGAAAGGCCGCCGCCCCCAGGAGGTGATGGGAATCGTGACCGGGAATGGCCTGGTGCAGGGTGTCATGATCTCGACAGCCAGTTTCGTTGTGCTCCTGCTGCTCTTTACGGCAATCCCGTTTTTCATGCCTGGTAAGGAACCCGTGGCTGACAAGGCAACGGCTCCTGCGGCCAAGGCAGAAGCAACTCAGTCCACGGGCCAGACGCAGGCGGATAACAAGGAACAGGAGCAGGCCGGGGCAAAGACGGCTGGAGAAAATGTCTCGAATGCACTTGGCATCGGGGAAACGAAGGCCTCCAGCCTGGAAGAGAATCCCTTAGAAAACAAACTGGATAACCTGCTGGACGACGTGGAGTAACAGGAACCCTGGTCATGTCATTACCGACCTTGCGAAATCGAAACGAGCTCGGAGGCGCCATCCTGGTTGGCCTCGTCTGGGCTGCCATCGTCATTGATTGGCTGTGGGTTTTGATGCTGCCGTCGATAATCCAGTATTCGCTGCTGGGAGCGATTGCCATCGCCAGCATGGCCTGGTTGATACGATGCTATTTCGTCCACGGTGCCAGAACTCCCTGGTTCTGGGTGGTTTTCACGATCACGTTTCCCGTCTTCTGGCAGTTCCTGCTTTACAATGCAGACCAGTTTGATTTCGAATTGCTGCGCAGTTACGTGGCACGTACGGGCCTGGTGATGCTGTTCCTCATCGGACTGCTGTGGAATATCTGGGGCGTGGAACAGATTGCCCAGCGCATCGAGTCGGAACGTCGCCAGTACCAGGAGTTTGACCTCCAGGAAGTACTGCAGCAGAAGCAGCGCATCACGAAAGTTGATACCTGGAATCCGTTTGATCCGGCGGCCTGGTATTACGGTCGCAAGTCGCCGCGGTTGAACCAGTCCGTGTCTGGCTTCGTTACCTATAGCTACCTGTTTATCATGGTCTGCATGATCTTGAGCCAGGTGAGAGGCTGTACCCGGTATTACGATTTACCGGCCGGGGGTGGAGAGCAGCAGACCGTGGCCCAGGTCGTGAAGGTCCAGAAAATTATCCGCAAGAAATTCGTTGTGAATCCTTACAGCGCCATCCTGTTTGATATCCCGGAAATTGATGAGGTCAAGCTGGAGTTGAACGAGGCGACTGCGCACCAGTACAAGATCGGTTACGGGGAAGGTGAAGGCGCGGGATTCGCCGGGGGGACCTCCAAGGGCGTGGTCGCTCTCTATCGGCTGGAATATCCCGGTGGTGACTGGGACCAGGACTTTGGTATCGGTGGTGACATGAACATGTTGATCAAGTACCAGGAGTTGACATCCCAGAAAATTGACAAGCAAACCAGGGCGGTGACGCCAGCGCAACTGGGAACCTTTGACACGATTCGTTGTCCACCCCTCATCTATATTACGGGCCAGGGTACGATTTCCCTGGGCAAGAATGATATCAAGATCTTGAAGGACTATATCAATAACAAGCATGGTATGCTGTTCGGAGATAATGGGGGCAGCAAGCATTTCGACAGACAGTTCAAGAGTATGATGCAGGCGATTGCACCTGATGTGAAACCGGTACTGATTCCAGCGGATGACAAGATCCATCGAGTGCCGTTTACGATTCCCAAGTTTCCTTACGTGGCACCGCACGGTGGCACGCAGGCAATGGGATGGTTCAAGGACGGACGCTGGATCTGTTACTACCATCCCGGGGATATCGGAGATGCCTGGGCGGATGGCCACGCTGGTATTGCGCCCGAGGTATGGAACATGTGTTACCGACTGGGAGTGAATGTTATTAATTATGCCCATGCCGAGCATGCCAAGTGGCGCATGGCACAAGCCAAAAAGAAGGGTGACAAGGGATGATCAAGCAGAAATTCACGGGATGGATGATTCTCGCCGCGATACTGGTATTGCCATCTTCGCTGCAGGCGCAGAAAAACCTGGAAATCATGTCCCTGGAACGCTGGGCCAAGCTGCGAGAGGTGGAACGGTACCAGCTGAATATTGCCGAGAAGTATTACAAGGAAGGGAAATATAAGGTCGCCCTGACCGAGTACGAGAAATACCTGGCACTCTACGAACGAAGCGAGGCGGCTCCCTATTCCCAGTTGAAGTGGAGTCTTTGCCTGAACCAGTTACGTCGCCAGAACACGGCGATCAAGGAAGGCTTCCAGTCGGTGATCGACTATTGGCCTGATGCTCCCGAAGCAGCCAAGGCGTCGTACTTGATGAGCCGGACCTACGTGACCATTGGTCGTATTCCCACGGCCAAGAAAGCGTACCAGCGGACGATCACCGATTATCCCAAGGATCCCGTGGCGGTCTATTCGCTCAATGGGTTGGCGGAGATCGCGATCGCGGAAAAAGATGAAAAGAGCCTGCTCAAGATCCGCAAACGCCTGGTCTTTGATATCCCGCGCAACAAGGCCGTGGCAGGGACCTGTGCCACGGCAGCGACTTCGCTGGCCGGCTATTACTTTGCCAAGGGGATGTTTGATGATGGCCTGAAGTGCCTGGCAACCAATTACAAGGACAAGCAACTGACCTACTACGTTTATTACTACGTCCGTTCTCCGATCAGCACACTGGTGGGAAAGGAAGAAACCCAGGCGCTGGGTCACAAGTTGGCAGATCGGTCGGTGGCTCACCTGAAAGCAGATTTTATCACCGACTATTCCACCGAGGAACTCAAGAAAGCGGCCATGACGGAATGGTACCAGCTGATCGCAGTCGAGATGAGCGCGCGGCGAGATGACAAGGTGCTGGCCGCCTATAACACGATGCTCAAGGTCTTTGGTTCCAGTGATGAAGTCCTGGGACGGCTGGGTGACTACCATGCAGGGCAGCTGCGTTACGAACAGGCTCGCGCGATTTACCGGAAGTTCAAGGATCAGGTCCAGGGACTATCCAGGATTGCGGCCAGTTACCGAGGTGAAAAGAAACCGGCCGAGGCGATCAAGATTTACCAGCAATTGGCAGGCCAGGATCGAGAAAATGCAGCTTCCTGGAAAGGACAGCAAGCTGCTACCTACCGGGAATCCAGTCAGTATCCAGAAGCGATCAAGGTTTACCGGGAATTGCTCCAGTCCGACGCTGCGAACGTGCAGACCTGGCTCTGGGCACTGGCCACCACGCAAGAGGATGCCGGGTTGCTCAAGGAAGCCATTGGGGCTTATCGGCAGTGTGATAATTTCCCAAACAATTACAGGGAGATGGCTGATTGCCACCTGCGTTTGAAGCAGTACAACGAAGCCCTCGTTCTCTATAACCAGATCCGCCAGGGGCATGAAGCCTCTGCTCCCTGGGCCCAGTTGCAGATTGGCTATACCTATGAAAAGCTCAAGGCCACGGAACCAGCTATCAAGGCGTTTCAATTGTGTTGCAAGAAATACCCTACCGCCTCGTCAGCCAGCAAGGCCCACGCGCATTTGCAGAACAAGTACAAGATTTCAGTGACTCTCGGTGGCGCTACCAAGGAGTAATCTCCAGAAGGATTTACAATGCCCAGATCACTTTCCTGGTTACTGGTGGTATTACTGTTGGCCATCGCTGGCGTGGTCGGCCTGTGGACCTCGCAGCGTGCCCATCGTTACTACTATCCGGATATTCCCAGCGAGTTATATACAGGCACCGATTTTCCCCTCGATCGTGAGTTCGAGAGAACCGGACGCTATGAGATCAGTTGCGATGCAGCCCTGGATGATGTGATTTTCAAAGTTGTCGCGGAAAAAACGGGAGCAGCCGTCGAGGTGCATGAATTCAACTTCTGGACCCGCTTGTGTCATACCAGTGAATACCGTGGATATGGGTTTTCCATCGAGCAGCCGGGGCTTTACGAACTGACAGCTTCGTCGTTGCCAGCTGGGACCGAAGTGCATTTTGGTTTCGTGGATACCCCTGCCATCGCTCGGTGGATGTATATCGGGATTCTTCTCGGATCCAGCCTGGCTGGACTGGCCTTCCTGCTGCTCTATGGACTGATGATAGGGAGCCTGCCAGCGCAGGACCTCACACCACCTCCCGTTGAATAATCCTGGTTGGGTGTTCAAGCGTCGAGGACAGGTTAAGTTTCCATGAATGCTGCTGGTTCAATGCCATGGCAACCGTTAGACTTGGCGGACAACAGAGGATCAGGAATTATTGGATACGGAGAATGATTTATGTGGGATCGATCAGATATTAGTAGTTCCGTTCGTTTCGAGGGTGGGATCAGCCGCCGTCTGTTTCTTGCTTATGGGAGTGCGCTCTCCTCGATCCCGTTGCTTGGTATTACCAGCCGTGCCGAGGAAAATCCCCGGTTTAGCAGTACTCCCTTTTCGTTGGGCGTGGCTTCGGGTGATCCGGACAGCCATGGCATGGTCCTCTGGACCAGGCTGGCTCCTAAACCCCTGGTGCCCGGTGGTGGTATGCCTCCCCAGGCCGTGGAGGTTGCCTGGCAGGTTGCCGAGGATGAGGCGATGAAGAAGGTCGTGGCTTCCGGGACTACGATCGCTACCCCGCAACTTGGACATTCCGTGCACGTGGAAGTCAGTAATCTCAAGCCAGATCGCTGGTACTGGTATCGCTTTCGGGCAGGCAATGCGGAAAGCCCGATCGGTCGTACGCGAACCATGCCGAATCCCACGGTGATGCCCAAGCAGTTGAAGTTCGCTTTCGCTTCCTGCCAGAACTACGAGCAGGGACTGTTCACGGCCTATGAGCAGATGGCACGAGATGACGTGGACCTCGTCTGTCACCTGGGAGATTACGTCTACGAGTACGAGTCGGGGCGCAACGGAAAGGTTCGCACGCACCAGGGTCCGGAAATCCAGTCGCTGTCCGATTATCGTATCCGACATGCCCAGTACCGGGCTGATCCGCTGTTGCATGGGATGCATGCCCAATGTCCCTGGTTCGTGACCTGGGATGATCACGAGTTTGATAATAATTGCGCGGATGATATCTCGGAGGAAGCGGGAATCGATCCGGTGGTTTACCTGAACCGACGAGCGGCTGCCTACCAGGCCTATTACGAGATGATGCCACTGCGAGCAGGTTCGTTACCCCGTGGGCCTCACATGAAGCTCTACCGGCAGGCATCCTTTGGACGACTGGCCCAATTCATGGTGCTTGATGAACGGCAATATCGAAGTGATCAGCCGAATAACGATGGAAAGCATCCGCTTAATGCTGCGGCCTTGAACCGGGAGCAGTCGATGCTGGGCAGCAAGCAACGAAACTGGTTGACGCGGTCCCTGCTCCAGTCTCGCAGTACCTGGAACGTATTGGCCCAGCAACTCATGATGGGCATGGTAGGATTTCCCGGTAATACACCGAACCCGGTCTATTCGATGGACCAATGGCCCGGGTGTGCGGCGGAACGAATGCAGTTGATGCGATTCCTGAAGGAACGTCGTGTTCCCAATCCCGTCGTCCTGACCGGCGATATTCATTCCAACTGGGTAAACGAGCTAAGGATCGATGACCGGCAACCGGAACAGCCGGTCGTGGCGACTGAATTCGTGGGTACCTCGATTTCCAGCGGTGGCAATGGAACTGCTAAACCAGCAGGACTTGATGACCTGCTGGCCGGGAACCCGTGTATCAAGTTCCACAACAGGGAACGTGGTTACGTGCGCTGCACCGTGACGCCCGGTACGTGGACCAGCGATTACATGGTCGTTGATGACGTCCTGGAGCCGGGCGGTAAGGTTTCCAGGAGAGCTTCCTTCGTCGTGGAAGCAGGAGATCCCACGGTAAAATCAGGCTAGATCATGGATCGCTGGATGACCTTGTAACCAAAGGAATATCTGTCATGCGAAGTTTCCTGAGTGGTTTGTTGCTGGCCCTGCTGGTTGGTTGTGGTTCGCAAAATAGTGACGAACAGGTAAACAACCCGGCGGGCCAGGTGAATGTCCCTGCGAAACTGACGGCCGAGCAGGCCGAGATGATCCTGTCCATGAAAGTTGGTCAATGGGAAATTGAACACCTCGTGGAACGGGACGGATCGAATCCGTTTCCTAGCCAGGAGATCCTGCTGGGTCGCTGGAAAGAGAAGGGGAAATCGGTGGAGGCTGTCGGCCACGATTTCGGTAAGGACCTCCTGTATTTCTTCGAGATGATTCACGATCAGGATCTCGGCGTGGTAGTCGGCAAGATCACTTTGAGCAATGGCAGGGAGATGGTTAAGCACTACTCGTGGGATGAGTCTACCAAGACGATTCGGATCAACATGGCCAAACCGACCAGCCTCGATGGTAAAAAATATTCCGTGGTCGTGGACCGCCTGGATAAAGATACATTTACTGGCAAAGTGACCGTGACGGAGGATGGCAAAACGATTGGCACCCAGTCCTCTCGGGGTCAGCGGTTTGGGCCGGCCTCCGATAAGGAATTCGAGGATTTCAAGCAGCTGTTCCGATCGGAATCAACCGGTGTGTCGATGGAACCGAGTCAGCCCGACGTGGTTGCTGAGGATGAGGAGATCCCGGACTTTCCAGACAAGAAGATGACGGCCCAGCAGGCCCGGGAAAGCCTGGCGCGGGGTGTTGGCCAGTTCCAGGGACAAGGGACGAGGGGACCGGTCAATGGAGAGCAGGTTGCCACGCGAGACAACTGGCAGGCACGTTTGGTTGCCGGGGAAATTGCTGCTGAAATTGTCGGACGGTTTGAAAGTGAGAACCAGGAAATCCTGTACCAGGGCAACATTCACTACGACGAACAACTGGGACTGTTGGTACTGCAATATGCCGATTCTGCGGGTCTTGAACGGACGGAGCATTATTACTCGGATCCCATAACCGGCAGGAGTTATGTCCGGTCCGTTGCTCCGGCATTGCCCCCGGGAGTTTCCGTCAAGCAAATTCGTGATGAAGGTGAGGATGGCCATGGAAAAGGCAAGGTACAGGTGACACAGGATGGAAAGCTGGTGTTTCGAGTCCAGTATGCGTTCGAGAAGATTGGCCCGGTTGACGGTCGGCAGTTTGAAAAAATGTTGGCCGAACAGGAGCAGGCCATGGAAGCGCTGAAGTCCAACAAGCTGGCCTTCGTTCCGTACACGACGCGGGACGCACTCCCCGGTTCCCGCGGCAACAAGGATGTTCGGATCGTGTTTCAGAATGATTTAGAGAACGTCATCAAGTACTGGTACGTTGAGGGAGAGGAAAATAAGCTGTACGGAGAAATGCAGCCAGGTGAACGCAGGCCGCAGCAGACTTTTACCGGTCATGTCTGGTTGATCACGGACGAGGATGATAAGCCGTTGGGATACTTCATTGCCGGTGGTGTTGATGCCACGGCCCGTATCGTGCCGGTGAAACCGGCTGGGAATCCCGAGTAGTCAGCCAGTTCATCCTGGCGAACGGGCTACCTGGTGCTTTTCCAGCAGTGGCCATTTGAATTGGACCCCGTGACCGGGCCGACCGGGAGCCGTGGCCTGTCCCTCCGCAATGACGAGGGGACTTTCCAGGAATCGCTCCAGGCCAAATCCGTGAACTTCCAGGTAGGAAGCATTGGGTATGGCGGACAGCAGGTGAACATGGAGGTCGTGCACGCCATGCGAGGTAACTGGTAGCTGGCATGCCTCGGCGTGGTGAGCAACCTTCAGCCAGGCAGTGATGCCGCCGATGTTGGCCACGTCCGGTTCCGGGAAAGCGGCACCACCAGCCGCGATCAGTTTTTCGAATTCGTAAACCGTATGCAGGTTTTCACCGCTGGCTACAGGGATTCCCCCCTCGGCCTGGATGCGATGATGCCCCGTGAAATCTTCTGGAATGGTTGGTTCTTCCAGCCAGTACAGGTGCTGGTCCGCGAATGCCTGTGCAGCCAGGATGGCCTCGTCCACGGTCCATCGCATGTTGGCATCGACCATCAATGGGATATCCGGTCCCAGTAAGGTTCGCATGGCTGAAACGCGTTGTACGTCCTCTGCCAGTAATTCACGTCCGACTTTCATCTTGATGGCTCGGAAACCCAGCTCCAGGTTTTGCTCAGTTTGTCGTAACAAATCATCCAGTGGTAATTGTAGATCGATCCCTCCGGCATAGGCGGCGACCTCCGGGTTCGTACCACCAAGAAACTGCCAGAGTGGTTGGTTGGCCCGACGAGACTTCAGGTCCCAGAGTGCAATGTCGACTGCTGCGATCGCGAAGGAAGCCAGGCCACCGCGGCCCACGAAGTGCAGGGCCCACCACATTTTTTCCCAGAGCGTGTCGATCCTGTCGGCGTCCTCTCCGATCAACAGCGGCGTGAGATCCTGGGACAGCAGGGATAGGATCGCGGCTCCTCCGGTCTTGCCAACGGTGTAGGTGTAACCGGTTCCCTCGGCTCCCTCGTGGTCCTGGATCGTAACCGTGACTAACCCAAAGTGGGTCATTTCACCGTGCATCGAATCAGTGAGTACCTGGGGGAGGGGGATATGGAAAAGTTGGCAATCAACCTTTTCAATGGTCACGTTCATCCCTTTCAGATTGCAGGCAGCAAGAATTTGCGAAGTGTCCGGTTTGGCTGGTTGGTACGAGACTGACCAGGTATCCATCACTATATTTCAAGTTGCCTGGAACGGCGACCCTGGCCGAACTGTTAACCTGGGGCCAGGGGGGTAGGTGAGGATGGGCAGTGAACCATCAGGCTCTACTTGGAGGCGGCCAGCTTAAACACCTTTTCGGCCAGTGACATCAACTCTTTAAGCGACTCATCGGTTCGCTTAAAGTCGTGGGATAACTTGACGATTCGTTGCTCGGAATAAACGAACTTGAGTTCGGTGCGATCATCAAAGAGGCGACTGCGTCCGTCACGTGAACGAGACATCGACACGTCGATGTGCTTGAGGTTACTGGATTTCGCATGAAATTCGATGGTGTTGAACACTTGCTTGCTCTGGTTGAGTTCACCGTTGAACAGTGACTTGTGAATTACGATGTAGGTTTTGATCTGTGGATGTTTCTCCAGTGCCCGATCCAGTTGCTGCAGGAGATCCCAGAGGTGCTTGTTATTGTTGCGAGCGTAAATACTAATCGCCTTTTCTTTTCGATAGACGCCTGCCAGGCAGGTGTTGTTTCCGTTGAGCCTGGGGAATGTTGGTGAAACAACCACCCAGGTAGTTGTTGTTGGAACATAGTTAGATAGGTCGGTTCCATAGACGCGAGCAGGTTTTGTTACTGGAGTTGGCTCTTGTGACTGAAGATGGGCAGGAAACAACAGACAACAGGTGGAGAAAAAGATTTGCAGCAGGTGTCGTGATTCCGACATATGATAGGTCTCCTGGCCGAGACGCGTGAGATGCTCCTGGTCAATATACTTGATTCTAATGGTCCCATGTCACAGGACGGCCCCGTTTTTGATTCGTGGTTGATGTCGTCCTTGTTTTCCGTTGCAAATAAGGCAAACCGGGAGGATATATCCTAGCCAGTACGTCTGTCGTGGGGCTATATTAATAGGATATACGAGCCGCGTGCCCGGTTGGGTACGATCCACGTCAGCATGCCCTTGGAGTTAGTCAAATGCTCAAGATAACTGGTCAGGGAAAATCCCATACATGTGACGGCGTGACACGTCGTGATGTCTTGCAGGTAGGAGCGTTGGGAGCCGTGGGGCTGACCTTACCCCAGTACATGGCAGCCGAGGCCAACGGGGCGATCAAGGACAAGGACGATGATCGCGCCTGCATCATGATTTTCAATCTCGGTGCACCCAGTCATGTCGATACCTTTGATATGAAGCCCGATGCACCGGCCGAGGTGCGGGGACCTTTTAAGCCGATCAAGACCGCGTCTCCCGAGATCCAGATTTCCGAGATCTTGCCGCAGCATGCCAAGGTCGCAGACAAGTTTTCCCTGGTCCGTTCCTGTTACCATACCAGTGCTGCCGTACACGATGCCGGTTGGCAGATGATGCAGACCGGCCGCCAGTTCAGCGGGGGTGTGAATTACCCACATGCAGGTGCAGCCATGAGTTACCTGCGCGGTCGTAAGACGGACTTGCCGCCGTTTGTCGTGCTCCCGGAAACCATGGGCCGTGGTGGCGGTAATCTACCCAACGGACAGGCAGGTGGTTTCCTGGGTAAGGCGCACGATCCCTTTGCCCTGATGGCGGATCCTTCCAAGCCGGAATTCCAGGTGCCTGACCTGTTGCCCCCGGATGATATTGGCACTGCCCGGCTCAACCGCCGGCGCCGGATGCGGGACGTGGTTGACCAGACGGTCAAGAATTTCGAGGCCACGGAGAATGCCCAGTTGCTGGATAAGAATTTCCAGGCAGCGTTTCGCCTGATGACCAGCAGCCAGGCCCGAGATGCTTTTGATCTTTCGAAGGAGCCCAAGAAAGTACGTGAGCGATACGGGATGACACGCTTTGGCCAGTGCTGCCTGCTTGCTCGTCGCCTGATTGAAGCGGGCGTGCGATTTGTCACGATCAATACGTTCCTGACCGTGTTCGACGAGATTACCTGGGATATCCATGGTTCGAAACCGTTTACCTCGATCGAGGGTATGAAGAACATCGTGGCGCCCCTCTATGACCAGGGATACAGCGCCTTGCTGGAAGATCTCGATCAGCGGGGTCTGCTCGATAAGACGCTGGTCTGC
This sequence comes from Planctomycetota bacterium, assembly GCA_036124135.1. Classification (GTDB taxonomy): domain Bacteria; phylum Planctomycetota; class Planctomycetia; order Pirellulales; family Pirellulaceae; genus JAZADA01. The sequence goes on from JAZADA010000342.1 coordinate 29,103, forward strand.
AACCTGGCCGAGTTTGGCCGCACGCCGCGAGTGAATCCTGCAGGTGGTCGTGATCACTGGCCGCAATGCTTTACCTGCGGATTTGCCGGAGGTGGTGTGCAGGGAGGGCGGGTCGTGGGAGCGAGTGATCCCATCGGTGGCGTTCCCGTGGATCGCCCGGCTGGACCCAGCGAAGTGGTTGCGACCATCTTCCGTAGCCTGGGATTCGACCTGGAGTCAACATTGCCCGGGCCGGCTGGCCGGCCGTTTCCATTGGTTGACTTCGGACACCACGAGATTTCTGAATTGTTTTAATTTCACGGGCTAGCTTTTTCAGGCTGGAAACCGGGTGAAATTTGAAGAGATATGTTCCAGGAGGTTTTGATGCGATTTGAACACGGCGTGGTACGGCCCGGCCGATCGCTGGCTTTCATGGCCTTGCTACTGATCAGCATGGTAGGCAACCTGGTGGCAGCAGAATCGCTGGCGATCTTGCCCGCGGACTTCACACTCACGGGAGCCGGGTCCCAGCATCGCTTGCTGGTACAACGCATGATCGACGGTGAGTACTCCGGGGAAGCAGCCAAGGTAATCTTTTCTTCTGACAATCCCGACGTGGTCGTGATTCGAAACGGTGTGGCCGTTTCCATGGGTGACGGTACCGCCCAGATCAAGGCCGTCAGTGGACAGCTGACAACGACGACCCGTGTGCGTGTTGTAAAGGCAGGCCAGGTCATTCCGCGCAGTTTTCGTAATCATGTCTTGCCAGTATTTGCCAAGTCGGGTTGCAACTCCGGATCCTGTCACGGTGCCCTGGCTGGCAAGGGAGGATTCAAGTTGTCGCTGCGAGGCTACGATGCAGCAACGGATCACTCGACGATTACCAGGCAGGCGCGTGGTCGACGGATCGAGTTATCGGATCCGGGCCGCAGCCTCATCCTGGCGAAACCCTCGGGGGCAATTCGCCACAAGGGCGGATTGCGTTTTGATGTCGGTTCATCGAATTACCAGGTCGTGGCTGACTGGATCTCTGCTGGTGCACCGGCACCTCGAGCCGATGATACCCAGTTGGAACGCCTGGAAATCCTTCCCCCGGTCAGTATCTTGAAGCCGGGTAAAACACAGCAGATGCTGGTGCGTGCGCACTACTCGGATGGACGCGTGGAGGACGTGACTCACTGGGCCAAGTACGCCTCGGCTAATGAAACCGTGGCCAGTATCGACGATGATGGTCGTGTCATGATCATGGGTTATGGAGAGGGGGCCGTGACGGCCTGGTTCTCCCAGAAAATCGTCATTGCTCGCTTTTCGGCACCCCATGAGAACCAGATTGCGGACCAGGTATTTGTCGAGGCTACTCGACATAACTTTATCGATGAACTGGTTTTGAAACAGTTACAAAGACTGCGATTGCGGCCCTCGACACTTGCCAGTGACCAGGAATTCTTGCGACGCGTGTTCATTGACACGATCGGGACACTACCGACCGTTGCAGAAACCACTGGATTCCTGGCGGACGAGGATCCGAACAAGCGTGACAAGCTGATTGACAGTTTGTTGGAGCGTCCTGAATTCGTGGATTACTGGACCTACAAGTGGTCCGATGTGCTGCTAATCAATGGTCAGAAATTGAGGCCGGCAGCCGTGAAGGCTTACTACACCTGGCTGCGAGAGAAAGTGAAGGCTGGCACTCCCTGGGATCAACTCGTCCGAGACGTGGTAACCTCCAGTGGCAGTAGCCATGAAAATGGAGCCACTAATTTCTTTGCGCTCCACCAGGATCCGGAGGGAATGAGCGAGAACGTGGCCCAGGCATTCCTCGGGTTGTCGATTGGTTGTGCCAAGTGCCACAATCATCCGCTGGAGAAATGGACCAATAACCAGTACTACGCCATGGCCAACATGTTTTCACGTGTACGGGCCAAGGGCTGGGGTGGAGACGGTCGTAATGGGAATGGCCTGCGGACACTTTTTGTCGTACCAACCGGTGAACTCGTGCAACCGTTGACGGGGAAACCACAACCTCCAACACCACTGGATGGCCAGCCGTTGGCATTTGACGATGCAACCGATCGCAGGATCGCCCTGGCAGCATGGTTGACTGCCCCGGACAATCCTTACTTTGCCCGCTCGATCACGAATCGTGTCTGGGCGAATTTCATGGGAGTTGGCCTGGTGGAGACGGTGGATGACATGCGTGTCTCCAATCCAGCAACCAATGAGCAGTTGCTGGCTGCCAGCGCCCGCTACCTGGTAGAGCACCAGTTTGACCTGAAATCACTGATGCGGGTCATCATGCAGTCTGCCACTTACCAGCGCAGTAGCATGCCGCTGGAGCAGAACCAGGCAGAGAAGCGTTTCTACGCTCGCTATTACCCGCGGCGCATGATGGCCGAGGTGTTGTTGGATGCGATCTCACAGGTTATCGATGTTCCCAGCACGTTTAACGAAATTGCTTTCAATGGTGCCGATAAACAGAAAACCGACTTTTATCCCCGCGGTACCCGTGCCATTCAATTATACGATTCGGCCGTGGCGTCCAATTTCCTCAAGACGTTTGGCCGTAATGATCGGGCGATCACCTGTGAATGTGAACGTTCCGATGAACCGTCCATGATCCAGGTGCTGCATATTTCCAATGGTTCGACCATTAACAACAAGATGAAAAGCAAGGACAGCCATGTCACCAGGTTAGCAGCTTCGGAGAAACCGTTTTCCGAGATCATTGATGACGCTTACCTGCGTTGCCTGTCTCGTCATCCGACGGACCAGGAAGCCAAGGCCCTGTTGGCCATGATGCAGGAGTCCAAGGATGATCGCCGTATCGCGGTCGAGGACCTTTACTGGGCCGTACTCAGTAGTCGAGAGTTCTTGTTTAACCACTAGACATTTACGTGTAAGAAAAATGAGATCGTGAGTGCCTGGGCACCGCGGAGCAGGAGAAGAGGTTATGCGTTTCAGTCAAATTATCCAGGCCGTGATTGCCTGTAGCCTGCTGGTCGTTCCTGGTAGCCAGGGAATGGCGGCGGTTCCTGACTACAACACGCAGGTGGCACCGATCCTGAAAAAATACTGCAGTGGATGTCATAATGACGATGATGCGGAAGGTAAGTTGTCACTGGAGTCATTCGCAGCCTTGCAGCGTGGTGGCAAGAATGGAGCATCCTTGTTGCCTGGAGACAGCAAGTCGAGTCGACTCATGCGACTCGTGACCGGCCAGGCCAGGCCCACGATGCCTCCCCCGGATAATGCCGCACCCAGTGAGGCTGAAATCGAGATCCTCAAGGCCTGGATTGATGGTGGAGCCAAGGGACCCGAAGGTGCCAGTCCGGACCTGGGACAGTTACTGGTGCCTCGCTTGAAACCTGCGGAGCAGGGTAAGCCGATCACGGCAATCGCCTGGTCACCACGGGGAACCGTGATGGCGATTGCTCGATACGGGATCATCGAATTGCAAGAGGTGGCGACGGGCAAGGCGATCCGGACCATCAAAGGATTACCGGGAAAAATCAATGCTTTGGAGTTTTCTGCGGATGGCAATCAACTCCTTTCCGCTTCCGGCACGGCAGGCCTGTACGGTGTGGCCACGCTCTGGACGGTGGCAGACGGCAAGCAGGTCCGAGAATTCAAGGGGCATCGCGATACGATGTATGCGGCGACGCTCAGCCGTGATGGAAAAACGCTGGCGACATCCAGTTATGACCAGCGGATCATTCTCTGGAATGTGGCCGATGGCAAGCAACTGCGTACCCTGTCGGGACATAACGGCGCCGTGTTCGACGTGGCCTTCCATCCTGATGGCAAGGTGTTGGCTTCGGCTAGTGGTGATGAAACCGTCAAGTTGTGGCATGTCGAAAGTGGGCAACGCCTGGATACCCGTAGCGAGCCCCTGGACGAACAGTACGTGGTCACCTTCAGCCCGGATGGACGATTCGTGGTTGCCGGCGGAGCAGATAACCGTATTCGTGTCTGGAAATTCGTTTCCCGCACCAGCCCCCGGATCAACCCACTGGTCTATGCTCGCTATGCCCACGAGGGACCCATTGTTGACCTGGACTTTTCCAGTGATGGAAAGTCACTGTTATCCGTGGCCGAGGATCGCACGTTGAAGCTCCTGGAGACCGAGCAATTCACCCAGGTCTTTGCCTATGAACGGCAACCGGACGTGGTGCCAGCTCTCGCCGTGGCTCCTGACAGCAAGTCATTCGCGGTGGCACGCATGGATGGATCGCTGCAGCGTTATGCCGTCAAGTCAGTCTCGGTAACGGCTCCCCAGGTGCCGAACATTGTAGCAACGGTCACAAGCAAGGAAGATGCGTTGCAGTCGTTCGAGGAAACAGAACCGAACGATACGCCGGATCGAGCCCTGGAGATCAAGGTTCCTGCCACCGTCAAGGGAACGATCGATGTCAAGGGTGAAGACCGTGGGCAGGATGAAGACCTGTTTCGTTTTACAGCGAAAGCAGGAGAACAATGGATCGTGGAAGTGAATGCCGCGCGGTCCAAGTCGCCCCTGGACTCCCGTGTCGAGATTCTGACTGCTGATGGCCAGCGTATCGAACGCCTGGTGTTGCAAGCGGTTCGTGACTCCTATTTCACTTTCCGCGGCAAGGATTCCAGTACCAGTAACGATTACCGTGTCCACAACTGGCGCGAGATGGAATTGAATGAGTACCTGTATGCGAGTGGGGAAGTGGTCAAGTTGTGGTTGTATCCACGTGGTCCTGACTCCGGGTTCAAGGTCTATCCGGGCAGCGGGAAACGTTATAACTCCTTTGATACCACGGCAACGTCGCATGCCTTGAACGCACCCTGTTACATCGTGCAGCCTCATCCTCCCGGAACGCGGCTGATTCCCAACGGTTTGCCGGTCTTTCCCCTCTACTATGAAAACGATGACGACAGTCGGCGAGAACTGGGTACGGATTCACGATTGACCTTTACAGCTCCGGAAGACGGGCAGTACCTGGTGCGCATGATGGATACCCGGGGTTTCCAGGGCGAGAAGTTCAACTACACGCTGACAGTGCGTCCGCGGCGCCCCGATTTTACGGCCTCCGTCGGGGGTGCCAATCCCAAGGTCAGTCCAGGTAGTGGTCGAGAGTTTTCGGTGACCGCGAAACGTCGAGATGGCTTTGATGGTCCTATCCAGGTGCACGTCGGTGAGCTACCACCAGGCTTCCAGGTGACAAACCCCCTGGTGATCCAGGCAGGACAGAATACGGCCTTGGGTACCATTACAGCGTTGGCCGATGCAGCCAAGCCCGCGGCGGATCTAAAACCGACGTTGTTGACGGCGACAGCCGAGATTGCAGGAAAAACAGTGACGCGTGAAATCGGCAACCTCGGCAAGATTGAGCTAGCCGCCAAACCAAAGGTGGTGGTTCACGTGGAACAGGCCGAGGGAGATGCCCCACAGGACTGGACGGCCGAGAAACCCCTGGAACTGGAAATTCATCCAGGCGAGACCATCATGGCCCGCGTACGTGTGGAACGTAATGACTTCAAGGCCCGGATCAGTTTTGGTGGCGATGATTCCGGCAGGAATCTGCCCCACGGTGTGTACGTGGACAACATTGGTTTGAATGGCCTGTTAATCGTGGAAGGTAAGAACGAACGTAATTTCTTTATCACCGCAGCCAAGTGGGTGCCCGCGACCACGCGCGTGTTTCACTTGATGGCCCGCGTGGACGGAAACCAGACCTCGTTACCAGTCATCCTGCATGTACGTCCACCGAAATAAGTAGACCAGGTCACCTGCCAGCGATGACCTGGAGTTTTGATGCCCAGGGGTATGAGTCACTATCATGATGCGACGAGCAATCTTCAGCATGCTTGGTTTCATGGTTGCAGGGACGCTGCCAGCCTTTGCTGTCCAGCAGCCAAGACTGCGGTTACCGGCCCCTTTCAATGGTGTCTATGAGGGAGAATACCATTTCAAGCGTGAGGGGACGGCGCGGGTTCAATCCATGCGAGGTTATGGCCCCCAATGGAGCCGGGATCATCACCTGCTGTGGGATGGAAAGGTTGGCGATCAGTGCAGGCTGAAGTTCAGCGTGCGGTCGACGAGTCGCTATCGCATGATTCTGCAACTTACCAGGGCGGGAGATTATGGTCATTTTCATGTCTACGTGGATGGAAAAAAGATCTCCGAGATGTGTGACCTGTATGATCCACGGGTGATCCTGTCGCCCGTACTGGACCTGGGTGAGTTTAAACTCGAGGCAGGTGTTCACGAGTTGACGTTTCGCCTGGTGGGTGCGCATCCCAAGGCACGTCCATTTCGTAATCCTGGCAGGTTCCTGCTGGGCTTCGATTACATGAAACTCAGGAATCTTGATCCCACGGAGGTGGCACCACGACCGGTAGCCGTGGCAAGGCATCTCAAGTTCAGTGATATCCAGCAAACATTTGCCAGCCATTGTTACCAGTGTCACGGTGCCAGGAAACAGGAAGGCGATTTGAACCTGCAGTCCTTGAAGTCACGCCAGGATTTCCTGGGAGACCTCGAGCGTGCCCGGAAAATCGTGGAACTGGTCGAGTCTGGTAAAATGCCGCCG